>CASFRQ010000089.1 GCA_949296785.1 uncultured Alphaproteobacteria bacterium | reverse complement strand
TTTCCGGTTACTTATGGGCTTATTCGGAGGGGAAAAGTTTTATTTATGAAGGACATAAAAACGGACGTTTGCCTGTCAGCAATGGTTTGTCCGAAAGGATAAGTCGCGATTTGAAAAAAAGAGGTTTTAAATACCTTGGCGCCATAACCGTATATTCTCATCTTCAAGCCTGCGGTATTATTAATGACCATGATGCCGATTGTCCTTGCGGCCGGCGGATAGCCGATAATTTTTCAACCATTTTTTTGCGTGCGGACAGGGAAAAATTTAAATAAATCATCTGGTGCAGGAAAAAAATTGTCGGTTTGGCTTATTTTAAATTTTAAAAATCTTTTTGCTGTGATGAGAATATTTTATATAATAAAAGTAGCTGAAAAATGAGGATATGATGAAAAACGAAATTTTTATTTTAACTCTTCATTTGATTTTTTTCTGGGCCCTGCTGAGATTTGTTTTTCCTTTTCGGGAAGAAGAGGATAAGGAAGAAACTTTAAAAAAAGAAAAAAATAAAGAGGAGATGTGGCAACAGGATAATGAAGAGGAGCTTGAACGACTTCTTCCCTCTTATGAGGAACTCTTTTATAAAAAAAAGGAAAGCTGCAAAAATATTAAAGAATCTTTAGAGAAAGAAAGTCCAAATTATTATTTTGGCTGTCTTTTTACCGGTAAGAAAGAGGAAACTCCTGTTATTTTGGAAAAAGACTGGACTCAGCCGCCGGAAGAAGTCCGCCGTGTATATTATCCGGACGGTACTTTAAAGTGGGAAGTTTCATTCAGAAAAGGAAAGCCGAACGGGCCGTTTTTCATTTATTATAAAAACGGAATTTTGAAAAAGACGGGATTTTTCTGTTATGGCGTTTATGCTCGCGTTGTTAAGGAATTTCATAGAAACGGCAATTTAAAAAGAAAAAAATCTTATAACGCGTATCCCTATAAAGACGGAGGAATATATACCGGCATTTTAAACGGCTTGTGGCGCAGGTACGATGCCGACGGCCGGATTCGGGTAAAAACAAGGTATGTGGAAGGTCGGCTTTCCGGTGAATATTTAGCTTTTTTTAAAAACGGAAAAGTCAAAAGACGTTCTTTTTATAACAAAAACGGCCGAAAGGAAGGTTGGGAAAAAAGGTTTTATGAGTGCGGAACATTGCATTCGAAGGTCTTTTATAAAAACGGCGTACGAATGGAAAAAGAATATCTATATGATTTGTCCGGTAATCTTATAGAGTAAAATATTTTTAAAAAACTTTTTATCCGAAATAGTAAAAGAAGAAAACGACAGTTTCTTATGTTTCTGTCGTTTTTTTTATTCGTTTTTTAATCTTTGGTAAGAAAAGTATTGACAAACGGGGGGGATATAAAAGTTAGATAAAAGAATTTTAATTATTTAAAGTGAGGAGAAAGCCTATGGCTGATAAAAGTTTCAAAGAATCTATCAAGGATTTTTGGGATGATCATGGAGGAAAAATCGTCGTCGGAGGTGTTGTTATCGCGAGCGGGGCTGCTTTGGCCGCCGGTATCGGTTTTTCCATCATGGGAGGGGTGTCTGCTTTGGAATCTTTACCGGAAGGGGCTTCATTTTTTCAAAAATACACCGCTTTTAATATCGGTGGCGAATCAGCAGCAAATATAGTGGGGTTGATAACCGTTGGCGGTTTGGGAATCGGTAGTGGTGTCATTGCGACTGGCAAAAAATTAAAGGAAACTTTTCAGGCTCACAGAGAGAAAAAAGAACTTTCCAAAGCTTTAGGACGGGAAAAGGAACAAGAAAAAATGTTTTCCCGGGTAAAGGAAGCCTCACAGTTAAATTCTTCTGTAACAGAGCATTCCGCAGAGACGGAGAAAAGCGTCTCTTCTCAAAAGATTTATCAAACAAGGGAAGATGATGCAGTCAAGCCTGTTTTCAAAGAAGAAAACAAATCGGTGCAGGTTGGTGACTTTTCTTCAAGAGAAACAACTGATTCATTAAAGCTTTCTCCTTATAAATATGAAAGAAATTCTTTGAATTCTTCGGCCGAAAGAGTCTGGAAGGTGTTTGCTGAGGAAAAGGAACCTTTGGAGGCAAGGCTTGGGGCAAAGGAGTTGCCTAAAGAGCAGAAATCTTCATCCGATTCTTCTTTTTCTATAAATTTGGGGATTATTCGTTAGAAAAATTGCAAAATCTGACAAAGGAAGAATGGGCGGCGAATATTCGTCGCCGGGGAGAAATTTTCAAAGATAGTGCTATTATGTATTCAAACTATGTTGAAGAAGCGAATAAAATCAACAAACTGTCGGATGAAGAATTTGAACGGGCGAAAGAAGGTTTAATTTCTTTGAGAAAACAAGACGACATACTTTTTTACGGCAGCTTGCCTTCTCTAGATTCTGCTATGAGGGAATATGAAAAAATCAACACTGTAGAGAGAACCCCTTCGCTTAAAAACGAAGATGTTTTGAATTTGGTGCTAAAAAAAGGGAATTTTTCCGGCCGATAAGAAATTTTATTGAAAAAACGGCTTTTGAAAGACAGAAGGCGGTGCTTTGGCGCCGTCTTTTTATGGAGCCGGACTTGTACTGTGATTTTAGGAAGGATGATTTTGCAAAAAGTTTGCTTCTTATCCTGAAATGGGCGCGATAAAATTAATTTTTTATTTCAACTTGGTTCGGCGGCCTGGAATTGAAATGTGCAAACTTAAAAAATTCTTTAAAAAAATGAAGAAAAGAGATATAATTCCTCCATTCCAAAAAAAGTTTTTAAATGTTAAAAAAAGACTTGATTTTTTAGTGTTGGATGAGGTATTATACCTCGTCCTGAGCTTGTATATGCAGGTAAAGGGCGAGAGTGACGCTGTTTCCAAGGGGTGTAGCTCAACTGGTAGAGCACCGGTCTCCAAAACCGGGGGCTACGGGTTCGATCCCTGTCACCCCTGCCACCAAAGGCCTTAGAAAGCATCTTGGATACAGGGTGTTTTTTAGGGTTTTTGGGGTAGATGAAGAAAAGAGAAAATAGGACTTTGATATGAAAACCACACCGACGCAGTTTTTTCGCCAAGTAAGGCAGGAAATCTCAAAAATAACATGGCCGACCCGGAAAGAGGCTTTGGCTGTTTCTGTTCAGGTGTTGCTTGTCAGTTTTTTTGCGACTGCTTTTTTCTTTGGCGTAGATTGGGTGTGCCAATGGCTTATTCAAAAGATTTTGGGATTATAGAGGACGACAAATGGCAAAACGTTGGTATGTGATTCATGTGTATTCCGGTTTTGAAAAACAGGTTTCCGAATCGATTCGTGAACAGGTAGCTAAAAAAGGCTGGGAAGACCGGATTGAAGAAGTCCTTATCCCGATGGAAAATGTTGTAGATGTCCGTAAAGGGGCACAAGTGCAGGTAAAGAGGACATTCTTTCCGGGATATGTTTTGGTTAAGATGGAAATGGATGATGAAACCTGGCATATGATTAACAATACGCCGAAGGTTTCCAGATTTCTGGGCGGAAAGAAGCCGTCTCCGATTACCGAAAAGGAAGCGCAGCAGATTTTGCAACAGATGGAAGAAGGGGTTGCTTCTCCGAAATCCACTATTTCTTTTGAGGTTGGGGAACAGGTACGCGTCAGCGATGGTCCTTTTGCTTCTTTTGTCGGTACGATTGAGGAAGTGGATGCCGAAAAGTCCAGATTAAAGGTTTTGGTTTCTATTTTCGGCCGCGCGACTCCGGTGGAACTGGAATTCACGCAGGTTGAAAAGATATAGCGAAGGGCGTTTTCCAATCTTGGTCCTTTAGCTGAACCGCGGCAGATAAGCCTACTATCGGTCGGACCGCGGAACTTCAAAAAAGATTGGTTAAAATATGAAAGAGGTTTAAAAAATGGCAAAAAAAATAGCTGGATATGTCAAGCTGCAAATTCCTGCCGGAAAAGCTAATCCGTCTCCTCCTGTGGGACCGGCTTTGGGGCAGAGAGGTTTGAATATTATGGAATTCTGCAAAGAATTTAACGCTGCGACGCAGAAAATGGAACCGGGAATGCCGATTCCCGTTATTATTACGGCGTACGCGGATAAAACTTTCTCTTTTGTGACGAAAATGCCGCCGGTAAGCTACTTTTTGAAGAAAGCTGCGGGCGTGGACAAAGCGTCCAAAACGCCGGGAAAAGCGAAAGCCGGTAAAATTACGAAAGCGCAAGTGATGGATATCGCGAAGCAGAAGATGCCCGACCTGAATTCCCCGACTTTGGAAGGGGCGGCCAAAATGGTTGAAGGTCAGGCGCGTTCAATGGGTTTGGAAGTTGTGGAGTAAGAAAATGAAGCAAGGAAAAAGATTACAGGAAGCTTACAAATCTGTTGACAAGAATACGCTTTATTCTTTGGACGAAGCGATTAAGCTTGTAAAACAAGGTGCGAAGGCGAAATTTGACGAAACCGTTGAAATCGCCATGAATCTGGGGGTTGACCCTCGTCAGGCCGATCAGATGATTCGCGGGGCGGTTTCTCTTCCGAACGGAACGGGGAAAACCTTGCGCGTCGCCGTGTTTGCCAAAGGCGCCAAACAGGAAGAGGCGCGTAAAGCCGGTGCGGATATCGTCGGTGAAGAGGATTTGATGAATGAAATCCTCGGCGGAAAAATCAATTTTGACAGGTGCATCGCGACGCCGGATATGATGGGTGTTGTCGGCCGTTTGGGTAAGATTTTGGGCCCCAGAGGCTTGATGCCGAACCCGAAGCTGGGCACGGTGACGATGGATGTGGCCGAAGCCGTGAAAGCGGCCAAGGGCGGCCAGGTTCAGTATCGTGTTGAAAGCACGGGGATTATCCATGCGGGCGTTGGTAAGGCCAGTTTTGACGAAGCGAAATTAAAAGAAAATATTAAAGCGTTCGTCCAGGCGATTATGAGAGCCAAGCCGGCGGGGTTAAAGGGTAATTATTTAAAGAAAGTTGCTCTTTCCTCTACGCAGGGTATCGGCGTGAAAGTCACCTTGTCCTCCGTCACGGAGAACTAAGAGTTTTGCCGGTGCTTGTCTTTTGACGGGCGCCGGCGGAAGAATGCCTGTCCAAGACTGTAGGTGTCTTTGAAAAAAGCGGTAACGGGCGAAAACCTGAAAACCGGATTGATTAAAAAGACTTAAGAGCCTTAAAAGGGCTGCCTTCATAGACGGTAGTTATCATAACGAAGTAACTTCTTGGCAGGTTAAGCGGATTTTTGAAAGCTTGTAAGAAAAAGGGGCGGACAAAAATCCTTGGAGTAACAAAGTTTTGTCCGGGTTATTCCGGACAGGGCTTAAAATCGGAGATGAAAGTGAAACGGACAGAAAAGCAAGAGCTGATCTCTGCGATGAACGATGTCTTCAAAACTTCCGAATTGGTGGTCGTAACCCTGAACAAAGGGATGACGGTTGCTGAAACGACGGAGTTGAGAAACAAAGTTCGCGAAAAAGGGGCCGGCTATCGTGTAACGAAAAACCGTCTTACTCGTCTTGCCCTTGCGGGAACTCCTTGCGAAGCGTTATTGGATCTGATGAGCGGTCCGACGGGAATCGCGTATGCGAACGACCCGGCCGGAACGGCGAAGGCTCTAATGGACTTTGCAAAAGATAACGAAAAATTTGAAGTTTTGGGCGCCGTTATGGACGGAAAGCAGCTGAGCGTTGACGAATTGAAAATGCTGGCCAGCCTGCCGTCTTTGGACGAGCTCAGAGCAAAGATTTTGGGCGTTATTGCGGCTCCTGCGACGAAGATTGCGTGTGTTGTCCAGGCTCCTGCCGGACAGATTGCCCGCGTGGTGAACGCGTATTCTTCAAAGCAAGGCGCATAAGAAACACTGAATTTATTAAAACCTGCCTGACAAAGGCAATTCATGATAACTATATATTAGGAGAAATAAAATGGCTGATTTAGCTAAAATCGTAGAAGAACTCTCTACACTTACAGTTCTGGAAGCTGCCGAACTGTCTAAAATGTTGGAAGAAAAATGGGGCGTTTCCGCCGCTGCGCCGGTGGCTGTTGCCGCTGTTGCCGGTGGGGCTGCTCCCGCTACCGCCGCTGAGGAAAAGACCGAATTCACGGTTGTTTTGGCCGATGCCGGCGCCAACAAAATCAATGTGATTAAGGAAGTCCGCGCCATTACGGCTCTGGGCCTGAAAGAAGCCAAAGACCTGGTTGAAGCGGCTCCGAAAACCGTTAAGGAAGGCGTGAGCAAAGAAGAAGCCGAAGAGATGAAAAAGAAGCTTGAGGCTGCCGGCGCCAAAGTTGAATTAAAGTAATTCTTTAGTTCAAAAGCCATCTGAAGGTCGAGGGATTCCACTTTTAATCCCTTGGCCTTTCAGTGGTTTTAATCTTGATAGGTTTTATTTTTTAAGTTTCTGTTTATAATACGCATCAACAGGATAAGCGGTCAAAAGAAAGGGCAATGTCAACAATGGTGAAGTCTTTCATAGGGCACAAACGGGTACGCAAAAGCTTCAGCAGGATTCCTGCGGTCGCCGAAATGCCGAATCTGATTGAAATTCAAAAAAGTTCTTACAGTCAATTTCTGCAGGAAAACGTCCCGGCGGACAAAAGGACCCCCACGGGGCTGCAAGAAGTTTTCCAGTCCATTTTCCCGATTCACGACTTTTCTTCCAGAGGAGACTTGGATTTTGTAAAATATGAGCTGGATACGCCGAAGTTTGATGTGGACGAATGCATCAAAAGAGGGTTAACCTACGCTGCGGGCGTTAAGGTTACTTTGCGTCTTGTCGTTTGGGATGTGGATGAAACGACGGGCGCCCGCTCCATTCGCGATATTAAAGAGCAGGAAGTCTACATGGGCGATATGCCGATGATGACCGAAACCGGAACTTTCGTCGTTAACGGAACGGAAAGGGTGGTTGTTTCCCAGATGCACCGTTCTCCGGGCGTCTTCTTTGACCATGACGAGGGTAAAACGCACTCTTCCGGAAAATATCTGTTTTCCGCGCGGATTATTCCGTACAGAGGGTCGTGGATTGACTTTGAGTTTGACGCCAAGGACTTGATTTACATTCGTATTGACCGTCGCCGCAAGCTGCCGGTAACGACTTTCCTGTACGCTTTGGACAGTGCTTACACGGAACAGAAGCGGGCGGAAGCCGCCAAGAAGGGCGAGGAGCTGAATCCCGCCGATGTGTACGGAATGAGCAAGGAAGAAATCCTGGCTTACTTCTATGAAACGGACGAAATCGTCAAAGAAAAGAAAAACTGGGTAACGAAATTTGTTCCGGAGCATTTCAAAGGCTTGAAGCTGGAATATGATTTGGTTGACGCCAAAACCGGCGAGGTGGTGACTCCGGCAGGGCAGAAGCTGAATATGGGCAAAATCAACAAGCTGGTGCAGGCCGGTTTGGAAAAAATCCGTTTAAGCAAAGAGGAACTTCTCGGTTCTTTCGTTGCAGAAGATATCATTGACGAAACGACCGGTGAGATTTTAATGGAAGCCGGGGATGAACTGACCGAAGAGCTTTTAGAAAAAATAGATTCTTTAAAAATAAAATCCTTTAAAATTCTGCATATTGACTATGTCAATGTCGGACCGTACATCCGCAATACGATGGCGGCTGATAAAAATACTTCTAGAGAAGATGCCCTGATTGACATTTATAAGATTATGCGTCCGGGCGAGCCGCCTACGGTAGAAACGGCGGAAAAACTGTTCCAAAGCATGTTCTTTGAAACCGAAAGATACGATTTGTCGGCTGTCGGCCGCGTGAAAATGAATTCCCGTTTGGGATTTTCTTCCGAGGAAGTGCCGGATACCGTCCGCGTATTGCGCAAAGAGGATATTCTGGCGATTTTGAAAGTGTTGGTGGAACTGAAGGAAGGCCGCGGAGAGGTGGACGATATTGACAACCTCGGCAACCGTCGTATCCGTTCCGTCGGGGAACTGATGGAGAACCAGTACCGCATCGGTTTGTTGAGGATGGAAAGAGCCATTCGCGAGAGAATGAGCTCCGTGGACATTGATTCCGTCATGCCGCACGATTTAATCAACGCTAAGCCGATTGTCGGGTCTATCCGCGAGTTCTTCGCTTCTTCTCAGTTGTCTCAGTTTATGGACGAAAACAATCCGTTGTCCGAAATTACGCACAAGCGGCGTCTGTCCGCTTTGGGACCGGGCGGATTGACGCGTGAAAGAGCCGGCTTTGAAGTTCGCGACGTGCATCCGACGCACTACGGCCGTATTTGCCCGATTGAAACGCCGGAAGGTCAGAACATCGGTTTGATTAACTCCCTGGCTTCTTACGCCAGAATTAACAAGTACGGCTTTATTGAAACGCCGTATCGCAAGGTGGTGGACGGCAAACCGACGAAAGAAGTCGTTTACATGTCCGCGATGGACGAGGCAAAGCATACAATCGCTCAGGCGAACGCCGCTTTGGATGAAAACGGTAAGTTTAAGGACGCGATGGTGGCCGCTCGTAGAAACGGTGAGCCTGTTTTGGCGGAAGCAGCGGAAATTGACTATATGGACGTTTCTCCGAAACAGTTGGTGTCCGTGGCGGCGGCGTTGATTCCGTTCTTGGAAAACGACGACGCGAACCGTGCTTTGATGGGGTCCAACATGCAACGGCAGGGCGTTCCTTTGCTGCAACCGAAGGCGCCGTTTGTCGGTACCGGAATGGAGGCGGTTGTCGCCAAAGACTCCGGTGCGACGATTTGTGCCAAGAGAACGGGTATTGTGCAGCAGGTGGACGCGACCCGTATTGTGATTCGGGCGACGGAAGATGTGGACGCCGGTTCTTCGGCCGTTGATATCTACACGCTTGAGAAGTTCCAGAGGTCCAACCAGAATACTTGTATCACACAGCGGCCGATTGTCAAAGTCGGGGAAAAGGTTGAAAAAGGCGATATCATCGCCGACGGCGCCGCGACGGAAATGGGCGAATTGGCGTTGGGACGCAATGTGTTGGTGGCGTTTATGCCGTGGAACGGGTACAACTACGAAGACTCTATTTTGATTTCCGAAAAAGTGGTGGCGGATGATGTGTTTACCTCCATCCATATTGAGGAATTTGAAGTGATGGCCCGTGATACCAAGTTGGGACAGGAAGACATTACCCGCGATATTCCGAATGTCGGTGAAGAAGCTTTAAAGCAGCTGGACGAAACAGGTATCGTGTATATCGGCGCCGATGTAAAGGCGGGCGATATCTTGGTCGGTAAGGTGACGCCGAAGGGAGAATCCCCGATGACGCCGGAGGAAAAACTCCTGCGCGCGATTTTCGGCGAGAAGGCCGCGGATGTGAAGGATTCTTCTTTGAGAGTTCCTCCCGGAGTGGAGGGAACGGTCGTTGAGGTTCGCGTGTTTAACCGCCGCGGGATAGAAAAAGACGAACGCGCCCAATCCATTGACCAGGCGGAAATTGACCGGCTGGCCAAAGACAGGGACGATGAAAAGAAGATTTTGCGCGAAAGCTACTATGACCGCGTCAGAGCTATTTTGAACGGACAAAAGGTAACGGCCGCCGACGGCGTTGTCAAAAAAGGCACCGTGTTGACGGAAGAAATTCTGGCAGGTATTCCCGTCGGCAATTTAAGCAAAATTGTCGTTGAGTCCGATGAGGTGATGAGTCAGATTGAAAAGATGTCCGCGCGTTTGAACGAGGATGAGAAACGTCTGCAAACCCGTTTTGAAGACAGGGTGGCGAAACTGCAGGAAGGCGACGAGCTGCCTCCGGGCGTGTTGAAGACGATTAAAGTCTTCCTGGCCGTTAAGAGGAAGTTACAGCCGGGCGACAAGATGGCCGGGCGTCACGGAAACAAAGGCGTTGTTTCCCGCATTCTGCCGGTGGAGGATATGCCGTACACCGAAGACGGGACGCCGATGGATATCGTGTTGAACCCGTTGGGCGTGCCGTCCCGTATGAATGTCGGGCAGATTTTGGAAACGCACTTGGGGTACGCGTGCCAGGCTTTGGGAACAAAAATCGGGCAAGTTTTGGATGAAATCAGAACTTCCGAAAAAACGGTCGCGGATTTGAAAGCGTATCTGAAGGATATCTACGGTGAAGAAATCTACAATGAAGAAATTGCGGATTTGAAAGAAGACAGGCTTTTGGAGCTGGCACAGAACTTGAAGCCGGGCGTGCCTATCGCAACGCCGGTGTTTGACGGCGCGCGGGAAGCGGACATTACCGGTATGTTGGAAAAAGCGGGCTTGAGCACTTCCGGTCAGGTGACTTTGTACGACGGGCGGACGGGCGAAGCGTTTGACAGGCCCGTGACCATCGGCTACATTTACATGCTGAAACTGCATCACCTGGTAGACGAAAAGATTCACGCGCGGTCCATCGGTCCGTATTCTTTGGTCACGCAGCAGCCTCTGGGCGGTAAGGCGCAATTCGGCGGACAACGTTTCGGCGAAATGGAAGTGTGGGCGTTGGAAGCTTACGGCGCGGCCTATACTTTGCAGGAAATGCTGACGGTTAAGTCCGACGATGTTTCCGGCCGTACGAAAATTTATGAATCCATTGTCCGCGGCGAAGACGACATTGAGGCCGGTATTCCGGAATCCTTCAATGTGTTGGTCAAGGAAATGAGATCGCTGGGGCTGGATGTTGAGCTGAACCAGAAGGAAGTTGAATAAGATTTGAGAAAGGGGCGTCTTTGATTTGTTGCCGCCCCTCTTTCCCTTGAAGGGAAGAAAAGCGGCGATAAGAAAGTAAAAACTAAAAAGGCGCGTCTTTCACTCTTTGCAATAAAGCGAAAAGGGACGAAATAAATGAACGAACTCGTAAAAATTTTAGGTCAGGTGGGGCCGTCTGTGCAATCCTTTGACGATATCCGTATTTCTATCGCGTCGCCGGAGAAAATCAGATCTTGGTCCTATGGCGAAGTCAAAAAGCCGGAAACCATCAACTATCGGACATTTAAACCGGAAAAAGACGGGCTTTTCTGTGCCAAAATCTTCGGGCCGATTAAAGACTACGAATGTTTGTGCGGTAAGTACAAAAGAATGAAATACAGGGGAATTACCTGTGAAAAGTGCGGCGTGGAAGTAACTCTGTCCAAAGTCCGCCGCGAACGCATGGGTCATATTGAGTTGGCTTCCCCGGTGGCGCATATTTGGTTTTTGAAATCTTTGCCCAGCCGCATCGGGTTATTGTTGGACATAACGTTAAAAGATTTGGAAGCGGTTTTGTACTTTGAGAAGTATATGGTATTGGAACCGGGACTGACGCCGTTGGAACAATATGAGATGCTGACGGAAGAGCAGTATGTGCAGGCGGTGGAAGAGTACGGAGAGGATTCATTCCGGGCCGGTATCGGAGCGGAGGCGTTAAAAGAGCTGTTAAGCCAGATAGACTTAGAGAAAGAAGCGACGGAGATGAGGGCGGAGTTGCAAAGCACGAAGTCAGAAGCGCGTCGGAAGAAGGTAGTCAAAAGGCTGAAGATA
>CASFRQ010000088.1 GCA_949296785.1 uncultured Alphaproteobacteria bacterium | reverse complement strand
CCCCGGCTTTCAAAACCTGCCCTTTTTTAACGGATATTTCATCCATATGAGCATACCGTGTACGAAACCCGAGTGCGTGTTCCATTTCCACAAATTTTCCATAAGCACCGTTCGGCCCTGCTCTCAACACTTTGCCATCCGCCGTTGCCAGTACCGGAGAACGCATAGGCGCCACCATATCAATCCCTTCATGTCTTGCTTTTTTCTTATTAAAAGGATCCGTTCTGCGTCCAAAAGCACCGGAAACTCTCTGAAACTCTTTCAGCGGATTACCTAAAGGCAACATAATTTCCAACTGTTCCAAATCTTCCCAACGATCTATTTTTTGATGCAGCCCGGCCAAAAGTTCCGCGTTTGCCTCCTTAAGGAGTAAAGACTCTTTACCTTCAGGAATAAACGGACCTCCCATACTATCTTCTTTTTCATCTTTTGGCAGTTTTGCCATCAGCTTGTCCACACTAACTCCAGCTTTTGTCAAAACAGAATCAACGCTCTTTAAATTATCCTCCAGCCCTTCTACGCCGCCGTCCACCAAAGAGGCCACACGGGATAAAACAGCATGTTGCGCGTTTTGAATATCAACCACCAACTGTTCCGTCTTCTTCAACCGTTCCCGAAGAGAAACAGCCTCTGCCAAAGCCAAATCACGTTCATACGCCAAGTCCTTATTCTCTTTTGTGATTTCTTCCAAATTCTGATAATCTGCGGACCGTTTACTCTCCAACTTGGCAAAATTCTCCTCTATCAGGCTAATTTCTCCTTTTAAAGCTTCCGCCTGATGTGAAAACAAACGCGCTTTTTCATCTTTTTGAAAAATTTCCGGGTCATTTTGCTTTAACAAAGATAAACCCAGCTGGCGATTTTCCTCCATATTCAACTGCAAATCAGCGAGTTTTTCCTTATAGACCGCCAATTCCGATACCAAACTGCGATACTCATAAGCAGCATTCAAAACAGACTGTTCCTTTTGCCGGACATTTTCATCCATGCCAAAAAAGAACAAAGAAGCGAAAACTCCCCACCAGATAACGGAGACGGCAAGAGCAAAAAATACCAGCTGCATTTTTGAAGAAATACAGAAATGGCGCACGTTTCCGTTTTGAAGCAAAACGCACTTCTTTTCGCAAAATACTTTTGAAAAAGTATTTTTCAACGCATTGGACATTCTTAAGAACCTTTTCTCTGCGACATAAATTTCTGATAAAGATACAATAAAAAAAAAGAAAAAGGAAGCCCCTTTTATCTTCTTTTTTTCTTTTTACGCCTTTTTTTTCATCTCTTTTGTGACTGTTTAAGTGTTTTTCTGACTTTTTTGAACGCCCTCTTTAAACGCAAAGAACTCTCTGCGAACATTTTCCCCCTCCACCTCAACAAAAAGGATTTTGTTCACTAATTTTAACCCTTCCTGAGCTTGAGGATGAATTCCCACAAAACGGACAGGTTCTTCTCTCGGACGACGTTTTAAATACAGTGTATCCTTTTCATCATAAAAAAACACGGCGGAAAAAGGTTCCGTTTTAAACACCGGAGAAATGAATAAGAAAGCACCCGCCCCGTTTTTCAGGATTTTATAATCCGTCACTTCTCTCATGCCAGCAGCTCCCTTACTTCAGACAAATAAGCTGACAGCTTTCGTTCATCCTCTTTTTCCAAAAAAGGAGAGACCTTTTCCATAATCTGTTCGCAATACTCCCGCAGCCAAGCTTTTTCACTTTCGGACAATTCTCCCGTATTTACCAAATCCATGTCAAACGGGACAAAACTCAACATTTCAAAACATAAGAAATCCTCATTTGCAGAACAAGAGGAAACCTCCATCATATTTTCCAAACGAACACCGAATTTTCCCGCTAAATAAACCCCCGGCTCGTTTGAAAGAACCATTCCTTTCCTCAATTCTCCCCCAGAATAAGGGGAGATAGATGGCGGTGCCTCATGAACATTCAAAAACGCGCCGATGCCGTGTCCCGTCCCATGTCCGTAATCCGCGCCAATAGACCATAAATACCGACGAGCGAAAGCATCCAGCTGATTTCCCCTCGTTCTTTTCGGAAAAACAGACTTTGCCAACGAAATATGCCCTTTTAAAACGGCCGTAAAATATTTCTTCGCCTCATCAGATGCTTTTCCCAAAGCAATTGTCCTCGTTACATCCGTCGTCCCGCCCAAATATTGTCCGCCCGTATCCAAGAGATACAGCCCTCCCTCTTCAAGAGGAATATCCGTCTTTTCATCAGGCTGATAATGAACAATAGCCCCGTGCGCGCCGAAAGCTGAAATTGCCGGGAAACTGTCCCCTCTGTAAGAAGTGATTTTTCGGCGCATTTCATGCAGACGCTCCACTACGGACAATTCCGTTTGTCCTTTAAAATTTTCCTTTAACCAAAGAAAAAAAGAACATAAAACAGCGCTTTCCTGCAAACTGACATGTCTGATATGTTCCAATTCCGTTTTATTCTTGACGGCCTTTAACGCATCGCAGGGATTCTTTTCCCTGACAAGGGTAACACCCGCCGCCTCCAGCCTGTTTTTCAAAGCTGCCGTTGTCTGAGAAAAATCGGCCAAGACCTTTTTCCCCGAAAACAAAGCCCATGTTCGGCTTTTATCCGCATCCGCCCCAATTGAAGGCAGGATAAAAAACTTTCCCCTCCTGTCCACAAGAACACTCTCTAAAACGACCGGCGTATAAGGTCTTTGAACCCTTTTATTCAAAAGCCAGGAAACAGAGGCGGGTTCTGTAATAAGCACCCCTTCGGCATTTGTTTTTTCAAATTCGTCTTTTAATGAAAAAAGAACCTCTTCTATCTTTTCCGCCGTCGTTTTTCCGGCAAAATCAACCGAATAGTCAAAAGAAGCAGGTTCCGGTTCAATCTGTGTACGGATGAAAGTATCCAATGTCTCGGCTGATACGGGAAGACATACAGCTCCGGCCTTTTGAAAAGCCGTTTGAAGCCTTTCAAAACCATCTACCGAACTTAAATCCTGAAAACAGGCGATTTTTAAACCATTTAAAGGTTGCCTTGAAATCCATTCGTAAACAGGTTCCCCGGCAATATCTTTTACCTGAAAACGGCTCTGTTCCCCGGCCTGCAAAGTATAACGACTGTCCGTCCAAAGGATTTCTTTTTCCGGCAAAATAAGAGCAACGCCAAAAGAACCGGAAAAACCGGTCAATTTAAACAACCTGTCGGACGGCGACGATATAAAAGAGTCCTGGGAATATACCAAAAACAGCCCGTCACATCCTGCTTTTTTCAAAAAAAGCTTTACACTTTCCATTTTTATCTTTTTCGTCCCTCTGTATTTTCAAAATTATCTGCATTCCTTATAAAATTCCAGCTGTTTTT
>CASFRQ010000087.1 GCA_949296785.1 uncultured Alphaproteobacteria bacterium | reverse complement strand
TCAACGGCTTTATCAATTCTGTTCTTCCGGCAGTAGAAATAATGAAAAAAAGGAAAAAAGGCCAAATCGCCCTCATATCTTCTTTGGCCGGATACCGTTCTTTATGGCAAGCGCCTGCTTACAGCGCCAGCAAGGCTGCCGTTAAAAATTGGGGGGAAGCGCTGAGTAAATCCCTTTCTGGCGATAATATCTCCGTGACGGTTATTTGTCCCGGATTTGTGGACACGCCTTTGACAAAGAAAAATAAATTTCCGATGCCTTTTTTAATGACGGCGGAAAAGGCGGCAAAAATTATCGTTAAAGGAATCGGAAAGAAAAAAACGCTTCTCAGCTTTCCTAAAATACTGACTTTTCTGGTTTGGTTCAGAAGTTGCATGCCGGCTTTTATCTTGGAATGGTCTTTTCGGTTTCAAATGAAAAAAGGACTGGAAAAGAAAAAGTAAATCTGTTAGTGTTATGAAAATTTTTCATCAGTAAAAAGTTTAGAAAAAAGGAATGTTTAAATGGCCGAAAAGCTTTCAAAAGAAGAAGAGTTGATTAAAATCCAGCAACAGGTGTTGGACAGGGAAGTGGATGAAGAGTTGCAGCATGAGCAGATGGTTGCTTTTTGGAAAAAATACAGCCCGTTTATCTTTGCGGTAATACTCGTTGTCTTACTGGTGGTTTCGGGGATGGAGTTTTATAAATCCTGGCTCCTGCATACCCGCATGAAGGAATCGGATATTTATGAAAATGCCGTTCTTTTGGCCTACCAGGGAAATTCGGACGCTGCTAAAGCTTCGTTTGACAAACTTATCCAAACAGGCAAAACACATTATAAAGAATTATCTTCTTTACAGAAAGCTGGCCTTTTTTTGAAAGAAGGAAAGAAAGAAGAAGGCGTGGCGCTTTTAAAAAGCTTGATGGAAGATGCTTCTGCGCCCGCGCCGATACGCGCTCTTTCAACTGTCGCTTATGTTCAAAATTTGGTGGATGAAACGGAAAATCCGGAACAGTTGCGCCTTTTCCTGACGCCTTATTTGAATGCGGATAATCCTTGGTATGGTTCCGCGGCGGAAATGTCTGCCGTTTTATATTTGAAGGAAGGAAAGAAAGAAGAAGCTGCGGATATCCTGAACAAAGCTCTTGAAACCGGAAATAAAATCCCCGTTTCCGTTCGCCAGAGAATGGAGGAATTTAAATCTTCTTTTACGGAAGATGAGGCACCGGCGGAATAATTAAAACTTTCGTCCCGAAAAATGATTTGAATGCAATAGAGGGGAATATGTCTTCTTTTTTTAGGAAAATTTCTATCCTTTGTCTTATGTGCCTTGTGTTGTCTGCTTGTTCGGATAAGCCGAAAGCTCAAGGAGTCAGACTGTCCGTGGCGGATTTGGATAAGACATTAACACCGGATATTATGAAAGAGGAACTTCTCTCCTTCCGTTTGCCGAAACCTGTTAAAAATATTCTTTGGTCACAGCCCGGAGGGAATGCTGCGCATTATATCCCTCACCCGGCCCTGTCCGTGGAGCCTAAACAGGTTTGGGTAAGAAAAATCGGAACCGGTACTTCGGACGAAGCCTACTTGCTTGCAACGCCGGTCGTTGACGAAGACTATATCTATGCGATGGATTCTTCTTTAAAAGTTTCAAAATATGATTTAAAAAACGGCCAACTTATATGGAGCCGTTCCCTGAATACCGATGAAGACAACGAAGTTGCCGTTAAAGGCATCGGTTTGGCTTTGGACAAAAACAGGCTTTTTATCGCAACCGGATTAAAACGGGTACTGGCTTTAAATACAGAAAATGGAGAGACAATCTGGGAGTATGAACCGGAGTTTGCTTCCAGAAGCGCGCCAGCCGTTGCCGAAGGAAAAGTTTTTATTGTAACGAGCACAAATCTTTTGGTTGTTTTGGATGAAGAAACCGGGAAACTTTTATGGACAAATCAGGCGGCAAGAGAGACAACTTCTCTTTTGGGAAACGGCGCTGCGGCGGTTAAAAACGGGACAGTCGTCGTTCCTTTTTCTTCCGGTGAAGTAAAAGCGTTTGATACAGATTCTGGAATGATGTTTTGGTCCGACCTTTTAGCTGCCAGAAGGGTTTATAATACTCAAAGCAATATGACTCATATCTCCGCCAATCCTGTTATTTGTCAAGAAACCGTTATTTTAGGCGGCAACGCGAATATGTCTATGGCCGTTGATCTGAAAACCGGAGAAAGGCGTTGGATTAAAGAAATCGGCATTAACAATCAGCCTTTTGTTTCAGAACAGATAACCTTTCTTTTATCCAATACAAACGAAGTCGTCGCTC
>CASFRQ010000086.1 GCA_949296785.1 uncultured Alphaproteobacteria bacterium | reverse complement strand
TTCAAAAATCGGAGGGAAAAGAGGTCGGCCTTTTGCGGACAAATCCGGCGACAGGGCAGCAGTTTATTAACAAAGCCGTTCTTTTGTCCTCCCAAAACGGATATAATCCCGTGTTGAAAATCGGCGACAGAATAGAGCCGGATTTTGACGGCAAACTGGTTTTCTTTTCTATTCCGGAAAACCTTAGGGACAAGCCGACTTTGGTTATTCACACGCAGGCTGCCGCGGCGGCCGACCGGGAAATTGAGGTTAATTATCTGACTCAGGGGCTTTCTTGGAAGGCGGATTATGTTGCGCAGTTGCAGGAAAACGACTCTAAAATGCTTTTGAATGGTTTTGTTTCTTTGACAAACGATTCGGCGACGGATTTTAACCAGGCGAAAATCCAACTGGTTTCCGGAGATGTCAACCTTGTCCAACGCAATGAAATTGCTCCCAGGGCTTATATGCTGAAGGCTTCCGCCGCCAATTTAGGCATGGCGATGGATTCGGCGGCTGGAGAAAGTATGCCTGTGGAGTCTTTGTCAGATTATTACCTGTATACATTGGAGGAAAAAACTGATCTTTTATCACGCCAGAAAAAGCAAGTTTCTCTTTTTTCAGAGATTTCCGTTCCGGTGGAAAAAAGTTATGAGTATGAAAATCTGGTTTCCATCAACAATTCATCCAGGGATTTTGAAACAAAAGACAGAAAGCCGATGACACTTCTGAAGTTTAAAAATGTGAAGGAGTCCGGTTTGGGGTTTGCCTTGCCTGCCGGTACGATTCGTGTTTATAAGGACAATCAGGACAAGCAGATGATTTTTGTCGGCGAGGATCAAATTAACCCTATCGCGCAAAATCATGATGTGAAAGTAAAACTGGGAGAGGCCTTTGATATTTTTGCCAAAGCCAAAAGGACGAGTTTTTCTTCTTTGGGAAAAACGGCTTATGAGGCGTCTTATGAAATAACTTTGCAAAATTCCAAGGCGGAAGAGGCGCAGGTGAAAATTCTTCAGTATATTCCTTACTCTTGGAAAATAACGGAAGAATCGGCGCCATCCGTGAAGGAATCTTCCAATCAGGTTTCCTGGACGGTTACTTTGCCGCCTCAGGAAGAGGTCAAAGTAACTTTCAAGGTTCAGGTGCGTTTTGAATAATATGTTGCCCTTCCTTCCTGCTTTTCTCGTCGTTTAAGGTCGGGAAGGAGGGGCGCCGGAAGGGCGAGTTTTACCCGGCTTTTTTGAAAGGGCTGATGATATGAAAAAGATATTGCCTCTTTTTGTTTTTCTTTTGGCTGTTTTTTCCCTGTTTCTTCCGGCGGCCACGGGGAATGCTTTGGCCGAGACTTTGGTCTTGAAAGAGGCCTCTTCCGTAGCATTGCATCAGCAGACGCAGGAAAAAGGCCTGCGGGACAAGAATGCCGAAAATTCTCAAAAAGAAAAGTTTTTGAATGCTAAAGAAGAGAAAATGCCTAAGAAAATATCGGATGGGGAGAATGTCCCCGATTCGGAAGATGTTTCTTCTGAGGCAGTCAGACGGGAAAATGCTCTTTTGCAAATGCAAGAGGTTATGGAGGAAATCAGCCGTTTGGGCGGAACGGTGCCGGTTGGTGCTGTACAGGAAGAGGAAGGAGGGGAGGAAGAGGAAAATCTCCTTTCGGAAAATGAAGAAGACGATTTTAGAGGAGGGGACTCTTTATCGCAAGAGAAAGGGCGTTCCCCGACTTTTCCCGGTGGGGACAGTCCGGCTTCTTTAGCGGCGGAGTTGTCAGCGGCGGTAAAAAAGGCAGAAGCCAAAAGGCTGTCTGCTCCTTTTATTACAAAAGAAGATTGGGCATCCGTTCCGGAAGGGATGGAGCCGACGAAGGTAAGATCTGCTTATTCCCGGACGAAACAGGTTTGGAAGGAAAATTATGAACGGGAACAGCTGGTTGTTTCTTTGATTTTAAAGCTGCCGGAGGAGTACCATCAATATTTTATGCCGGCGATAGCGGATTCTCTTTATTTTTCTGTAAAAACCCGCACGATGCCGCAGGTAAGAAAATACCGAGGCAAAAAGCCGACGCGTGTCGCACCGGAATTGAAAGAATTTGTGGACCAGGGTTTTTTGGATGATTTACCCCCTGCTTTGTATTACGCCGTTATGCCGGAGGCATGGCCGTCTTATTATATATCGTTGGCGCGCGAGCTGCCACCGCAGAAACATTATACGCCGCAGGAGGTGACGGATGTTTTAATTGAGGCAGGAAAAAATCCGCCCCCTCCTTCTGTCTTGGCGCGGGCGGAGAAAGCGTCCGGATTTCCGAAGCTTAAAGGGGCTCCTTTGGCAAAAAAAGATATTCAGTCTGTTTTATCTGTGATGCAAAGTTTGAAAGAAAAAGCGGATAATCCGGCCTACAAACAGATGCGCCGGGATTTGAACAGATATGTCATGGAGAATAAAGACGAGATCTTTGAAATGTTTGTTTCGCCTTGCCGGACGATGGCAAAAGCGTTTTCCAAATCCGGACACGGTGATTTTTTTGCGGCGGAGCTGGCGGTTTCCGGTCTGACCACCGAAGAATTTTCCGATAAATGCGATCGCGTTTTTACGGCGGCGCGCGTTGCCGGTCTGTCATCTTTGAAGGGGGCGGAAATCGGCCGTATCCGACGGGAGTTTTCTTCTATTCCGGAGACAGCGGCCCTTCAAAGACAGGCGTATGAGATGATTTTGAAAATGCATACGGCCCCCAGGGAAGATGTGGAGGCAATCCGTCCTTTCAGAAGACAGGTGCTTGATACATTCCGTGAAAAGGCAAATTCAAGCAGTTTTTGGAAAATTCCTTTTTCTTCAAAGTAAAAAAATGAATGAAACGGAAGGGCAGGGCGGATTTCCTGGCAGTGCTTTTCAAAAGGCGGCATGGATGAAAGAAAAATAAAATTAAAAATCATGTAGGAATTCTTTTTAAAATAAATTATAAGTAAGAAAAATATAAGAAAAGTTCAGCAAGGAGCATATAAAGATGATTTGGACGGAAGAAATCGTAGCGGAATTGGAACGCCTTTGGAAAGAAGGGTGCCCGACGGGCGAAATCGGTAAAAAACTGGGTGTTTCCAAAAATGCGGTTGTTGGGAAGGCGCATCGTTTGGGGTTGGACAGCCGACCGTCTCCGATAAAAAAAGAAGCGGCCGAGAAGGATTTGAAAAAAGAGGCGGCCGAAAAAACAGTTTCCAAGACGGGAAGTTCTAAAAAAGCTGGAAAAAAAGAAAAGTTTTTAAAGTTGGTTGATCTGCACGCCAATTCATGCCGGTGGCCGATCGGGGATCCGAAGGACCTTGATTTTCATTTTTGCGGCAAGGAAACTTTTATGGGCAAATCCTATTGTATGGAGCATTGTCTTGAGGCGTATGTCGGCATTCATAAAAACAAATGATTTTCTTTCGGAAAGTTTCCGGCAGTCGGCGGCGAAATAAAAAATAAAGCCGCTTCTCCGGAAAAAGCATAAGAGGAAAGAAAAAAAACGAAATATATTCCGGGGCGCGGATTTTCCGATAAGACAAGCAGATGGATTTAAAACGCGTCCAAAGAGCGGAAAATTTTTTTCTTCCTAAAAAATGGCGGGGTTGGAAAATATTTTGTGAAAATGGCTTTTGAAAAAAGGGCGTTAGAAAACTTTCCGATGTAAGTGAAAAGGTTTTGACTTATTATGATATTTCCAAAATAAAAAAACACCGGGAATATTTTCATCAGGTGGCTTTGGATTGTTTAAAGAGGGCGTTTTGCCGTTGTTTTCTAAGATTAAAAAAAGCAGGATAAAAGGGAGAGGTTCGTGTCCGAAGGAAAAAAGAAACTTTGTTTGATTGACGGGTCCGGATATATTTTCCGGGCTTTTTACGCTATTCCGGAAATGCGGCGCAAGGATGGGATTCCCGTTCATGCCGTGTACGGGTTTACCGCTATGATGATGCAATTTTTAAAAGAGTACTGCACGGATTATATGGCGGTTGTTTTTGATGCGAAACGTGAAAATTTCCGTAATGAGATTTATTCCGAATACAAGGCGACCCGAAAGGAAGTCCCGGAGGAGCTGATACCTCAGTTTCCCCTTATCCGGCAAGCGGTGGCGGCGTTTCAGGTGGCGTGTGTGGAAAAAGAGGGGTATGAGGCGGATGATTTGATTGCCAGTTATGCGCGTCAGGCCTTGGAAAAAGGAATGGAGGCGATTGTTGTCTCTTCAGATAAGGATTTAATGCAGCTTTTGCGTCCGGGGATTCAAATGATGGATCCGATGAAGAAGAAAATGATTACCGAAGAAGATGTGATGGAAAAATTCGGCGTAACGCCGGATAAAGTGACGCAGGTGCAGGCTCTGCAAGGGGATTCCACGGACAATATTCCCGGCGTGAAGGGCATCGGTCCGAAAAGCGCCGCTCAGCTGATAAATCAGTTTGGCTCTTTGGAAAATATTTACAATCATTTGGAGGAAGTGAGTTCCCTGAGGTGGCAAAAATTGTTGGCGGAACATAAAGAAATGGCTTTTATCTCTGAAAAGTTAGTTTCTTTGGACGCCGACGCGCCTGTACCGGAACCGATAGAAAACTTTAAGGTAAAAGAGCCGGATTTGTCCCGGCTTCGGTCTTTTTTGCAGGAAAATGAGTTTAAAAGCCTTGAACGGCGTTTGGAGGAGTGGGGCAAGGCGCGCCATGAATCAGTCGGTCGTTTAAACGGGCAGGAAGAGACGGCCAATTTTTCAAGATGCCTGCCGGATAAAAAAGTATCGGGCCAAGGGACTGATTCTGTTTATGAAACCGGGGTTTCGCCGGATGTGAAAAAAGCAGCGGAAAAAGACGGTTGGCTGGAGGAGGTTGTTTCGGGGGAAAGCACCGCGGAAGCTGTCAGAAAAAATCCTGATTTGCACTATACTGTTATACGAACAGAGGAGGAGCTGTCTTCCTGGATTAAGCGGATTTACGAAACCGGGTATGTTGCTTTGTACGCGCAAACGGACCACCGCGCTTCTTTGGAAGAAAGGCTGGTTGGTTTTTCTTTGTGTGTCTCCCCGTTTGAAGCCTGTTATGTGCCGATAAGGCACGATGCCGCCGAAGAGCTTGTTTTGGAAACGCCGAAACAGACGGATTTGTTTTCTTCCTCTAAGGAAGAAACGCATATAGACCAGCTTTCCATACAAAAAGCGATGGCGTTGATGGAACCCGTTCTGACGGATGAAGCTGTTTTAAAAATAGGTCATGATATTAAGCTGGACGCCCATATTTTTCAAAAAGAGAGCAAAAAAGAAATTCTGTTGACGCCGTTGGAGGATATTTCCGCTATGTCTTATGCGGCGTTCGGTACCTCCGTTTCACATAAGCTGGATGATATGGGGATGTATTTTTTGGGTGAAAAGGTTTTGACTTATTATGATATTTCCAAAATAAAAAAACACCGGGAATATTTTCATCAGGTGGCTTTGGAATTGGCCGGACCTTATATGGCGCAGCAGGCGGATGTGATTTTGAGACTGTATTTCAAAATGAAAGAGGAAGTACAGAATCGGCAGGCTCATTTTATTTACGAGTCTTTGGATCGTCCGCTGATTCCCGTCTTAAAAAGAATGGAACAGGAAGGTATCCGGATTGACACGGAAGAACTGCATCGGTTGGAGAGGGATTTCGCAGCAAGGATGCAGGAAATCATGAAACGGATATATGAGTTGGCCGGGGAGGAGTTTAACATCAATTCACCGTCTCAAATAGGGCGGATTATGTATGAAAAGCTGAAGCTGACGGAACCGCAGTACACTTCCAACGGCGCTTATGCGACGCAGGCGCATATTTTGGAAAAGATGGCGGCCGACGGATTTGAGTTCCCTCAGAAAATTTTGGATTATCGCCTTTTGTCAAAATTAAAAAGCACTTATGTGGATTCCTTCATTTTTCTGACAAAAAAAGATCCCCGTATCCATACGACTTTTTTACAAACGGCGACGAATACCGGCAGGTTGGCTTCCATGGATCCGAACCTGCAGAATATACCGATTCGGTCGGAGGAAGGGCGTATGATTCGCAAGTCTTTCATCGCGGATCCGGGTAAACTTTTGATGTCGGCGGACTATTCTCAGATAGAACTGCGTCTTATCGCTTCGGTTGCGGATATTCATGCTTTGAAGCAGGCGTTTAAGGAAGGAAAGGACATTCACGCGATTACCGCTTCCCAGGTGTTTGATATCCCGTTGGAACAGGTGGATCCGTTGACCCGCAGGCATGCCAAAGCGATTAACTTCGGCATAATTTACGGGATTTCTGCTTTCGGTTTGGCCGAACAGCTGGGTATTAGTCGGCACGAAGCCGCGGAATATATAGAGAAATATATGAAAGAATATCCGGAAATCCGCCAATATATGGAACAGACGGTTCAGCAGGCGCGTCGTTTCGGTTATGTGAAGACGATTTTTGGCCGTCGTTGCGCCGTTCAAGGGATTTTGGACAGGAATGTCAACCGTCGTAACGCCGCCGAGCGAGCTGCTATCAATGCGCCTATTCAGGGCAGCGGCGCCGATATTATGAAGCTGGCGATGCTGGATGTGACGCGGGAAATGAAAAAGAGGCGTTTGAAAAGCCGGATGCTTTTACAGATTCATGATGAACTCATCTTTGAAGTACCGGAAAAAGAGGAAGGGGAAATGCGTGCTCTTTTGAAGGATAAAATGGAGCATGTTGTTTCTCTGGCCGTTCCTTTGGAGGTGGAAATCGGCGCCGCCCGTAATTGGAAGGACGCTCATTAATTTATTTTCTTTTAAAGAAGGTATTAAAGAAGGTATTGAAAAAATATCCGAAAGGACAGCGGATTTTGAAAAATATGAAAAGTCCGAGTAATGCTGCCTACGGTTTACCGAAAGAGGCTTCTACTAAAAAATCATTAGCGAATGCGAGGTGTTTTTTTATTTAGAAGGAAGGTTTAGGGCATGTTTTAATTTACGGTAAAAAAATAGTATGGATGAGCCATGTTTAATAAGAAGATTTTTATGGTTTTTTCCGTAAAATAAATTCTTTGGATTTTTGGAAAGGGCTTTGAAAACCGGCTAGCACGGCGCCGGTTTATGGATTTTCAAAGGGCCCTTTTTCTTTTAGTCGGAGGCTTCCTCCGGAGAGGTAAGTCGTTCAATTTGCTGTATTTGCATTTGTTTCTTTCTGGCGGTCCAAAGGTGTTTGTATAAAGTTAATCGGCAGACGCCCAATTTTTTTGCGGCGAGGGTTTTTGAGATATGTTCTTTAAAGAGCATTTTTTGTATTTCTTTTTTCTGGTCATCCAGTTTCTTTTTGTTATTTTTACTGCCGTGAGGACGACCCAGAGACTTGCCTTCGCTTTTAATTCTGGCAAGAGCTTCTTTGGTTCTTTGGGAAATCAGGTTCCTTTCAATTTCGGCGGACAGGCCGAAAGCGAACGCCAAAACCTTTGACTGTATATCCGAGCCCAAACGGTAATTATCTTTGATGGTCCAAACCTGTGCTTCAATATTCATACAATGATGAAGAATACTCATAATCTGCAACAGATTGCGGCCAAGCCTTGAAAGTTCCGAGGCAATGAGGATATCTCCTTTGCGCAGACGTTTTAAAAGTTTCCAAAGCCTTCTTTTTTTCAATTGCGTCGTTCCGCTGATGGTTTCTTTTATCCACATGTGAATTTTTAAGTGATTTTGCCTGGCAAAATTATTGATTTCAAATTCCT
>CASFRQ010000085.1 GCA_949296785.1 uncultured Alphaproteobacteria bacterium | reverse complement strand
GTAAAGAGGGTAGCTTTTTTCAATCAGTTTTTGAATGGCTTTTTTATTGTCTTCGGCCGGGATGAGGGGCCGATGTTTTTTTCCCTGCGTCCGCGCAGCCAGAACATCTGCGTCCGCCTTAATCCAGATAGATAGGGTATGTTCTTTTGAAAGCTCTCTTGTCCGCGCGGATAAAAAAGCACCGCCGCCGGAAGACAAAACGCACGGAGCCCCTTTCATCAAGCGTTCCATGACGCGTTCTTCCCCTTTGCGAAATTCTTCCTCCCCATAACAGGCGAACAAATCGGAAATGGAACAGTGGGAAACTTTCTCAATCTCTTTGTCACTGTCTACAAAAGGAAGGTTTAAAAAACGGGCGAGCAACCGTCCGACGGAGGTTTTTCCGCTGCCCATCATGCCGACCAGAAGGATGGTCTTAGGATGTAAAACTTGAAACGATAATTTTTCTTTCATTGACACGAATGCGACTTATCAGTAAAATTTTATCCTATCATAAACACATGAGGGACGGATGTCCAGAGGATAAAATGAGACAAAAAGGAAAAATCAGGTATATTCTTTACTTTTTTTTGGCGGTGGCGGTCGTTTTTTGCCTGTATGTGGCATTTTCGGATATGTCGCCGGTTATTGAACACCAGGAAAAGACGCTCTCAAATGATATATTTGAAAAATAAGGCGACGCTTTTGCCCCGCATTCAAAAAGCGCCGCAGAATGCTTTTTCCTTTTCCGGTATTGGAACTGAGGAAAAACGGATGTTCTTTCCGGAGGGGTTCTTTTGTGGCTTTCTTAAAGAGGAAGGCTTGTTTTCATTTTTTAAGGGAAAAAAGAGGCCGAAAAAAAAGTTTTTCTTTTTCAGCGCCGTCCTGTTTTGTCTTTTTTCAGGTGATTTTTGTGCGCCGTCCTTTGCCGCATTGGAACAGGGGATGATTCCTGTCCCTGTTGTCAAGCCTTTATTGAAAAGGGGACCTGGCGCTGCCGCCGCGGATAAAAAAAAGGGCGCTGTTTCAAAACCTCCTATTTTACAAGAACAAAAAGCGGGAAAAAAGACAGATTCTTTATCTGGAGAAAAAGAGAGCGTTTCACTCGTTGGTTCTGATAAGAGAGAGAACAGCGCTTCCAAGGTGACTCGGGAAGGAAAAGTAACGCCGGTTTTACCGGATTTGCCGCTGATTGAAGAAGTTGAGCAGGAGCGGGTAGTTTCTTTTTCCGTCGCCAATATAGGCTATGAAAAAAAATTGCCGTCCGATTTGTTTGAAGGGGCGGATTTTTCTCTTGTCTCATTTTTGGCGGAAAAACTGTCAACGCCGGAAACGCCGGTTCCTTTACGAGGGATTTTGGCACAAATTCTCGGAACGCAGACCGCCGGGGTTCAGGCTTCGGGCGGTTTGCCGGCGGAGGATTTTTTTCTTTTTAAGGTTCGGCTTCTTTTTGAAATGGGATTTTACGAAGAGGCCTTGTCCATGCTCAATCAGATTCCTGTTCAAAAACAGACGCAGAAAATGCAGGAACTTTCTTTAAATCTGTTGTTTTTGACAAAAGGGACGAAAGGTGCGTGCGGGGAATTTTCCGCTTATTCAAAAGCCGGACAATCTTTTCTTCAGGCTCAGGCGTTATGTTTTAGAGCTCAGGGTAAGGAGGCGCAGGCCGATTTGGCTTTGGGTCTTTTGGCGGAAAATCCGGACGCCGATAAAGGATTTCTCTTTCTGGCGCAGGCGGCGCAGCGGACCGGCCCGAAAGAGGATTTGGAAATTTCGGACGAAGACATGGCGATGTATCTGACCGCCGGAAAAATCCGCCCTCTTTACTTTTTTGTCTCCGAAGGCAGCGCTTTTCCCGTTCTGCCGGATTTAAAAGAAGGTTCTTCCGTCTGGTTGTTAAAAGAGATTGCAGCTCGTGGAACGGTAACGGGCCGGATTGCGGCTTTGGAACTTTTAGGGTCGGATTCCGAAGCGCTCAGGGAATTGTATTTGAAAGCGGGAAGCGGATTGACTTTGGAAGATGTCGGCGTTTCTTTCTTGCAAGAGAAAAAAGAACCGGCTACGGAAGCGGAAAAGCCAAAAGAGAACATATTGGAAAACGCTGTCATGTCCCCGATACAAGCCAGAAAAAGCGTTATGAGGCGGGCTGTTTTGTTTTCTCTGACATGCGGGGCGGATAAAGCAGCGGATAAAATCCGATATGCGAGCCTTTTAGCCAAAGAGGCGAAGGAAAAAGAAATATTAGGGGGCGTTTTGCCCGCTTTGGCACCTTGCGTTCATGATCTGACGGCTGGGCCGGTTTCCGAAAAAACGCTTTTTAATGCGGCATTGGGCTTTCTTTTAGACGGAAAAGAAAAAGAGGCGACCGCTCTTTTTATGAGGGCTTCCAAGGGAAAGTTCGCCGCTTCAAAAGGTTTGGCGCACAGTCTGGCTCCTTTCAGCGCGGCAGCGTCTGTTTTGGAAAATGAAGACAAAGCCAAGGGCCGGAAAACGACATCGTCGGAGAAAAACGATATTGAGGAACGGTTTCGTTTGGATTTGTGGATGGAAACATGCCGGACGGAAGAAAAAACATATCTTTTGGAATGTACTCCGGAACGGCAGGATGCTTGGATTTCCTTTTGGCAACAAGTTCCTTTTGCCGATCAGGCGGCGGACGGCGCCTTTTTAACCAAAGCGGTGGAAGAAATACCGCCGTATGAGCGTAAAGTACTTCCTTCGGCGGTATACCGGAAGTTGGCACAGGCGCGAATGAACTATCAAAAGGCGGAGATGCTTCTTTTGTCTATGTACCTGCTGCAAAACAGTCCTCTTTTGGAAGAAGAGGCTGTCCAGTCTTTGTCTGTATTCGGTTTTGAAAAGGAAGCGGTCGCGGCTTTTATGCGCGGCAAAACGCTTCGGAGCGTTCAATGAAGAAAGGAAACGAAGAGAGAAGAAAGGCGGAGCGCTTTTTCACCCTCAAAAGGATAAAAGGCGGGGCGGTTTTACAAAAACTTTGCGAAAGGTTATGCGAAGAGGATTGCTCTGCTGAAACCGGACAGGGATTCTTATATGTTTAGAAAGAAGACAGCGGTACGAAAAGTTGTCGGGCAAAAAACGCCCGTTTTGAAAGGAACGACTCTTCACCGGGTTGATTTTACCGTTGAGGCTTTTTTGGAAATGATGTCTTCGGAAAAGGGAGACGCCGCTCTGACGATTGAAGCCTATCGTCGGGATATGGAGGATTTTTCCCGTTTTCTTTCGGTTCGGGGCAAAAAACCTGAAAAAGCGAAAGAAGAAGATATTGCCGATTATGTGCGAAACATCGCCAAGAACGGTTTGTCTTCCAAAACGCAGAGCCGTAGGATTTCCTGTTTGCGGGAATTTTACCGTTTTTTGCTGACGGAAGGCCGTCGTTCCGATAATCCCTGCAGGTTTGTGGATTCTCCGAAAACGGGCAAATCATTGCCGAAGTATTTAACGGAGGAAGAGGTTGCTCGTTTAATTGATACGGCGGGAACAAAGAGTTTGAGGATGCAGACGATGCTGGAACTTTTGTATGCTTCCGGCATGCGTGTCAGTGAACTTGTATCCCTGCCGGTTACTTCCGTTTTAAATTTGAAAGATAATGAAGCCTTAATTTATATTACCGGCAAAGGCGGCAAGGAAAGAACGGTTCCTTTGAACGAACCGGCAAAAAAAGCAATTCACAATTGGTTGGCCAAAAGGGAAAAATCTCTGAAAAAAGGCAGAGAGTCAAAGTGGCTTTTCCCTTCCAGAGCGAAACAGGGCTATTTGACGAGAGACGCTTTTTTTAAGGAGTTGAAAAAGATTGCGCTTTTGGCTAATATAGACCCGGAACGCGTTTCGCCGCATGTTTTCCGCCACTCGTTCGCTTCGCATCTGGTGGCGCATAACGCGGATTTGCGTTCTGTTCAAAAGATGTTGGGGCATGCGGATATTGCCACCACAGAAATTTACACGCATGTGTTGGAGGAAAAGCTGAAAACGATTATGGAAACAAAACATCCGCTGTCTCGTCTGAAAAAGGTCTGAGCCGATGAAGCTTCTTTCTAAATATATTATAAAGCAGCTTATGCTGGGATTTGTCCTGGTTTCCATCGGCATGATGGCGATTGTTTGGCTGGCTCAGTCATTTAAGATGATTGATCTTTTTGTCACGAAAGGTTTATCCGTTTGGCTGTTTTTAAAGTTAACGCTGGTGGCTTTGCCGAATTTTTTGGCGGTGATTTCTCCTCTGGCTTTTTTCGCGGTTGTTTTGTTTGTGTATAACCGAATGTTGCTGGACAGGGAATTGGTGGTGATGCAGGCTGTCGGCATGAGCCCGGCGCAACTGTCAAGGCCTGTTTTTATAACGGCGTTAATCCTTGTTTTTCTGGGGTTTTGTCTGACTTTGAAAATTGTTCCCGATTCGGTGACGGCTTTCAGAGAATTACAATGGACCGTCCGGAATGATTTTTCTCATGTTCTTTTGCAGGAAGGGGAGTTTAATTACTTAAGCAAAGGGTACACGGTTTATATTCGGGAAAGAGGAAGGGACGGGACTTTGCATGGCATTATGGTGTATGATAATTCCACGCCGGGGATAAAAGCCGCCATATTCGCCGAAAAAGGAATTTTAATGCAGGGAAAAGGCGTCACCCAGATTATGATGGTTAACGGTTCCAGACAGGAATTGAAACCTGGGGAGAGGAATTTTTCCGTTCTTTACTTTGATAAATACACTATGGATTTTTCCGATGCTTTGGCCAGTTCAAAATCCAGATCGGCAGAAGATAAAGAACTGACTTTGACCGAGTTGGTGAAAGCGCAGAGGACGGATCCCGGCATGGACGAGGAGGATTACCGCGCGTATAAAGTAGAGGCGTTTAAAAGGGTTTCTCAGCCTTTTTATAATCTTGTTTTTGTTCTGGTTGCGATGGCGGGGCTTTTATCCGGGAAATACGACAGAAGAGGGCAAACGAAAAGAATCATAGAAATTGTGGGTGTTGTCCTTTTGCTTCAGTCGGCTGCCTTAGGGTTTGAAAATTTGGCGAATAAAAACCTTTCTTACCTTTCTTTAATGTTTCTGAATCTTTTGCTGCCTTGTGTCGCTTGTTTGTATCTTTTGTTTCGCAAGTCCGAAAAACCGACTGTTTTTGAAAGGTTTTTTACTTTTATGAAAGAAAAAATCTTCAAAAAAATACCGTTTTTTAAAAGGTTTTTTGCGGTAATATTTGTTTCTTTGTCTTTTCTTTTGATAAAGACAGGGGAAGGCTTTTGCCTGGTGCCGGCATCTGTCCCTGCCGTTTCCAAGACGGCTCCAGTGGATTTTGAATCGGACGAAGTGGTCTATAATAAAGAAAAAGATGAAATTATCGCTGTCGGCAATGTGGAAGTCCGACAGGAAGGTACTCTTTTGAAAGCTGATGAGATTACTTATAATCGCAAGACGGCGGAAGTGAAAGCCTCCGGCAATGTCATGATTGCCCAGCCGGACGGCAGTCTTTTTTTTGCTCAGAGCGCCGTTTTGGATTCTTCTTTAAAAGAAGGAGTTGTCAGTTCTTTTTCCTATATGATGGCGGACGGCTCCCAGGTTTGGGCGGATGGTGGCACGCGGGAGGAAAACGGAAATATCATCCGTGTCCGGGAAGGGTATTTCACGCCGTGCGATTTCTGTGTCAATTCATCGCCTTTATGGAATTTGCACGCTAAAGAACTGATTCATAACGATGAGGAAATGGAATTTACCCAGAAACATTCTTTTTTGGAAGTTAAGGGGATTCCGGTGATGTATTGGCCCTACCTGCAGTATCCCGATTTTCGGGTAAAGAGAAAAACGGGCTTTCTTTCCCCGATTATGAAAAAGTCGCAGGCGATGGATATTTCCTTCGGCCTTCCTTTTTTCTGGGTGTTGAGCGAAAATCAGGATTTGGAATTGATACCTTATTTTGCGACGAACGGGCATGATCCTCTTTTATTCGCCAGGTATCGGGGTTTGTTTTCAAAAGCCGAACTTCAATTGGAAGGCAGTGTGACGAAAGATGAAAAGACTTTGGAACGCAAGCATGCCGAAGAAGGGCATATTAAAGGTTTTTTGAACTACCATATCAATGAAAACTGGCGTTTTCAGTCAAATGTTTATTTGACGAGCAGCGATACTTATTTCCGCAGGTACAAAATTCAGGGAACGGACGATACGCTTTCCTGGCTACAGAATGACATGTCTTTTGAAAGGTTTTCGTCAAACAGTTATTTTTCCGCGACAGCTTTGGCGTTTCAAAATCTGCGTGCCGATGTGAAAGACAGTTCTATGCCTTATGTGGCGCCTTTGATTGACTTTAATTATAAAAGCCAGCCGGTTTATGGCCGTGCTTATATGACGACGGATATCCATTCTTCCGTTATTACTAGGAAAAATAATGACGATTCAAGAATGATTTCTTTTGCTCAGGCTTTAAATTTACCGTATGTCGGTTCTTTCGGTGAAATTGTCAATTTTCAGGGGCAGCTGCGCTATGACGCTTTTTCCGTGGACAATTCG
>CASFRQ010000084.1 GCA_949296785.1 uncultured Alphaproteobacteria bacterium | reverse complement strand
TTTTAACGGACGGTTTGGAAAGATTGGGCAAAGTACTCCATTCAAAAATGACGCTTCCGGAACAAACATTTTAAAGCCGGAAGACGGCTGACTTGGAAAGAAAATTAAAAACCGGCGTTTTTGCCGGGCAAAATTATTTTAATGTCGGGCAACATTATTTAAGAGTTGCCGCCATCCGTCGGCGGGCCGACCGCCGGAGGAAAAGGAAAGAGCTTTGAGGCAAAAAAAATTTTGACTTGCAAAGGGAAAAGAGGTATTTTAAACAGCTGTCAAGTGAAAATTTGACAAAGTTTTGAGTTTTGTTTGAAAGAAGGAAATAAAAATGGTGGAAATTACTTTGCCCGATGACTCCAAGCTGGAGTTTGAGGCGTCCGTGACTGGATTGGATGTCGCGCGTAAAATCAGTGAAAATTTGGCGAAAAACGCTTTGGCCGTTCAAATTGACGGCACACTGACGGATTTGACGACGCCCATCGCGACAAACGCACGGATTTCCATCATTACGAATAAGAATCCGGAAGGGTTGGAGATTTTGCGCCACACGGCCGCCCATATTATGGCGCAGGCGGTGGAGGCTTTGTATCCCAACGCGCAGGCGACCATCGGGCCGGCGATTGAAAACGGTTTTTATTATGATTTTTACGGCATTGTTTTAAGCGAGGAAGACCTGCCGAAGATTGAGGCAAAAATGGCCGAAATCGTCGCGGCGGATTATCCGATTGTCCGCTCCGTTTTACCTAGGGACGAGGCGGTGGCTTTCTTTAAGCAGCGCGGTGAAAATTATAAGGTGGAAATCATTAACGATATGCCCGAGGATGTGAAGGAAGTTTCCCTTTATACGCAAGGGGACTATGTGGAACTGTGCCGCGGACCGCATTTGCCGAGCACGGGAAAGTTGGGCAAGGCGTTTAAGCTGACAAAAGTAGCGGCGGCATACTGGCGGGGGGACAGTTCTAAGGAGACTTTGCAACGCGTTTACGGGACGGCTTTCTTTACCGAAAAAGACATGAAGGCATACTTTGACATGCAGGCGGAAGCGGAACGGCGCGATCATCGCCGGTTGGGTAAAGAAATGGACTTTTTCCATTTTGAGGAATACGCGCCCGGGGATGTGTTTTGGCACCCGAGGGGATGGACTTTTTTCCAAACTTTGATTGACTATATGCGCAAACGGCAGAAGGCCGTCGGCTATACAGAGGTGAACACCCCGCAGATTATGGACAGAAAGCTGTGGGAAATTTCCGGCCATTGGGATTGGTATCAGAAAAATATGTTTACGACAAAGATTGAGGATAAAGTCTTTGCCATTAAACCGATGAACTGTCCGGGAAGCATTTTGATTTTTAAGCAGGGAACGACCAGCTACCGCGATTTGCCGCAATATATCGGCGAATTCGGAAGAGTGCACCGGTACGAGGCGTCGGGCGCTATTCACGGCTTGATGCGCGTGCGGGCATTTACACAGGATGATGCCCATATTTTCTGTACGCCGGAACAGTTTAAGGATGAATGCCAGAAGGTCATCAAGCTGATGATTGACATTTATAAGGATTTTGGTCTGACGGACATGAAAATCAAATTGTCTACTCGTCCGGATGAAAGAATCGGTTCCGATGAAATCTGGGACTTTTTGGAATCCGGATTGGCTGACGCTTTGGAAAGCATGGGGTATGAGTATGAGCTTAATCCCGGAGACGGCGCTTTCTACGGGCCGAAGCTGGACTTTAAATTCCGCGACGCCATCGGTCGGGAATGGCAGCTCGGCACTTTGCAGGCGGATTTAAACTTGCCGGAAAGATTTGATGTGACTTATATCGGCGAAGACGGGCAAAAACATCGTCCGTTAATGCTGCATCGGGCGTTGTTCGGTTCTTTGGAACGGTTTACGGGCGTGTTTATGGAACATTGTGCGGGACATTTACCGTTCTGGCTGGCGCCGGTGCAGGTGATGGTTCTGCCTGTGACAAACGAGCAGGATGACTATGTCAAACAGGTTGTTCATAAGTTGCAGGTGGCGGGTGTACGTGCGGAGATGGATTTAAGAAATGAAAAAGTCAATTATAAAATCCGTGAGCATTCTTTAAAGAAAATTCCTGTGATTGCCGTTGTCGGCAAAAAGGAAGTGGCGGACGAAACCCTGACTTTACGCTTCTTGGGTTCGGACAAGCAAGAGGTCGTTTCTTTTGCCGAAGCGGTGAAGAGGTTTAAGTTGGACTCCCGCTATCCCGGAATAGAATATGAGGATTAGTTTTTCTTTTTCAGAAAATTTTGGTTCTTTTGCTCCGCCTGAAAAAGGCGGAGTTTTTTTAGCGCATTTTGTTACCAAATAAGAGATTGGTTTTTGTTTTTTTATTTCTTTTATTAAAATTATACTTTACGACTGGCGAATTTTCAACGAGGCGATACCTTAAAAAATAAAGTAAAAGAAAACGATTTTGGGGATAAAGCGTCGCTGAAAAGATCAAACACAAACATCTGAAAAGAGGAAGAATGATAAAAACATTTCTTTCTTCGCGTAATTTACGGTTTCCAAAAAAACACGAGCAGAAATGGCAACCGGAAATAAAGTCGGAAAATATAAAAGAGTTAACTCCGAAACGCCGTCCCGTGTCGCGGCTTTTCCTCTATGCTCTTCCGATATCTCTTCTTGGTATTTTTTAGATGCTTCCGCCGATATTTTCTCCAAAACCTTGCTAAAGTTCTCAAAGAAAATCCTCCGTTTCCTTAATTCAAAAACGGATTTTATCATAAGGTGTCAGTATTATTCTTTTTTTATTAAGACAGTTTTGTAGAAGAAGCGAGCCCCTTTATGCATAACAGGAAAGAATGAATAAGAAATTCTGTCATGTAAATTTGTTAAGAAATTTTATTAAGGTGTTATGTTCCCTCTGTACCCGAATAAAAAACCGGTTTCTGCCTCCACCGGTCTTTCTAAACAAAAACGGACGGCTGATTGTGTCCCCAAGGCGTACCAAGGTTCGTGGCCGTCTCCGACAACGGCTCCTTCTCCTATTTGGTTTGACGCCAAAGCTGCGCAGGCTTCCGCGCTTAAATTTGTGAAGCCGAGGGCGTAATCATAATCGCCGCTGCCGAATTTCGGTCCCGAAACACTTGCTCCGAGTGCTTCGGTTGCTTTTCTTAAATTTGAAATATCTGTTCCTTGTACGGAAGAACCCTCTTTGCGTTCATATTTCATATAAGCGTACATGGCGCTCATATCCGAGACGAACAAGGAAAATTCGCTGACAAGATTATTTATTCTGATTTTCTGCATCGCCATATTGTAGCCGGCCAAACCGCCGACGGACAAAACGCCGATAATCGCCAATACGCCCAACATCTCTATCATGGAACGACCTCTCTGCTCTTTGTTGGGAGAGGGGAGGTTTTGTCCCCCGTCTTTTCCGTTTTGCATTGTATTTGAGCAGGCCTTTTCCTTCTTTTTCTTCATTTTTTCCTCTTTTGTTCTTTTTTAATGACCCTTAAATATAAACAAAAAATGAGATTTATATTGCGTGATTACGCTTAATAGGGTATGTTACTTTTAAACGGTCATTTAAAAGTAACATCATTATTTTATTAAAAAAGGCGCCGGAAAGGCGCGCTTTTTTATATTTTTATTTGAAATATTTTTATTGAAAAAAAACAATAAGATTAAGTTTTATCTTTATCTTGTGCCATGGAAGGCAGGTTGAGAATCTGCACCTTACGGACACAGCGGGCATCGCGTTCCAAAATTTTAAAGGCGATGCCGGACGGATGCTCAATCATTTCCGTTTTATTCGGTATGCGGCCGGCCATGTCAATAATCAGACCGCCCAGTGTATCAATTTCCGGATCCCTGTCTTCGTACAAACCGGCTGGCAGATATTCACTTAAAGTTTCCAGACGGATTTTGGCGTCCGCCTCCAAAGTCGTATCATCAATCTTCCGAATGTACGGCGCTTCGTCCACATCATGTTCGTCTTCAATTTCTCCGACAATTTCCTCCAACAAATCCTCCATCGTGATGACGCCGTCCGTTCCGCCGTATTCATCCACGACAATCGCCATTTGGATTTGCTTGCTTTGCATTTCTTGGATAAGGTCCAAAATCTTCATGGAAGGGGCGACGAATAAAAGCGCGGAACTCATCAGTTCTCTGACCTGCGGCGTTCTTTTTTCAATCAGAGCGTAAAGGATATCCTTGATATGGATGATGCCGATAATGTGATCCAAGTCTTTTTCATAAACGGGATAACGGGTGAATTTATCCTTCGGAAGGATTTTCAAAAACTCCTTAAACCCAATGTCTGCCGGGATGCCTGCAATATCCACCGCCGGCACCATAACATCATGGGCACGGGTATCCCGCATTTGCAAGAGGTTTTGGAGCATACGGATTTCCCTAGCCTCCAGAGAGTCCTTTTCCTCCTGTTCCGTTTCTTCTGTCTGGTCTTCTATAATTTCTTCCAGAGTTTTAAAAACATTCTGATTTTCTTTTTTATCAAAAAGGTTTTTTACTTTTTCAAACATATCTTCCCCGTTTATTCTTTGACTTCAGCCGGTTCGGCATAGGGGTTTTTGATGCCGAAAAAAGCCAGAGTTGTTGTTTCCATTGCCTCCATTTGTTCCGCTTCTTGCTCGCCTTTTTCATGGTCAAAACCCAAAAGATGAAGAACACCGTGGATTAAAAGGTGCATAAAGTGGTCTTCAAAGGAGATTTTTTCTTCCTGCGCCTGACGCAAGAGGGTTTCATACGCCATTACGATATCCCCCAAAAGGCCGAATTCCTCTCCCTTCGCCGCCGCATCCGTTTCAAAGGACAGGACATTTGTCGCGCTGTCTTTCCCGCGATATTGTTTATTTAAAAGACGGATGGCGTCGTCATTTGTCAGGCAAACGCTGATTTCCACCGTGGCGGGCATTGATTTTTCCTTAACTTCGGGCAGGTCAAAAACCTTTTTCGCCGCCAGGAGTCCTTTTTCTTCCAGCTCGGGTAGTTTATCGTTCCACCTGTCGTCTTCCGAGTCAAAAGATAAAAAGATTTCCGGGGAAGGGTGCGAATCGTTTGTCATGACCTTGAACTTTCTTTCGCCTGTTCGTACGCTTTGACGATTTTTGAAACAAGCCCGTGACGGACGACATCTTTTTCCGTGAACTCAACGATTTTGATTTCCTCAATGTTTTTCAAAATTCGGATACTTTCCGCCAAACCCGATTCCACGCCGCGGGGCAAGTCTGTCTGGCTTAAGTCGCCGTTAATCACCATTCGGGAATTTTCGCCCAAACGCGTTAAAAACATTTTCATCTGCATGGGGGTGGTGTTCTGTGCCTCGTCTAAAATGACCATCGCGTTGGATAAAGTGCGTCCGCGCATATAGGCCAAAGGCGCGATTTCAATTTCGCCCATTTCCAGCTTTCTGTCTACCTGGTCGGCCGGCAGCATATCATACAAAGCGTCGTACAGCGGCCGAAGGTACGGGTCAATCTTTTCTTTCAAATCGCCGGGAAGGAAACCCAGGTTTTCGCCCGCTTCCACCGCCGGGCGAGTCAGGATAATCTTGTCAATTTTCCCCTCCAGCATCAAAGAAACCGCCTTCGCCACCGCCAAAAAAGTCTTGCCCGTGCCGGCGGGACCGATGCCGAACACCATCTCGGCCGAATTCATCGCCTGAACAAATTCCGCCTGCGTTTTCGTACGAGGATAAATCTGTCTTTTTTTGGTTTTAAGCGTCAAATCCTGATTATACAGGGAATTTGTTTCTTCCTGTCGGGATGGTTTGTCGTTGACTTTCATTTCCATGTTTTATCCTTTCTTCTTGTCATCTGAGGAGGAAAGCGCCGAATCCGTTCTTTCTCCGGTTAAGCTGGTCGCCGTCGCTTGTTTTATCTTAACACAAATAAACGAACCAAGCAATTCTTCCGGCGCGTTGATGTGCACATTTTGCATATAAGGACTGTAACCGGACAGTTGCCCTTTCTTTTTCCCTCTTTCGGTCAAAAGGATTTCCGTCGTTTTGCCGACCATAGCTTCATTGGCTTTTTTCTGCAGAGATAAAATCAGCTCCTGCAAACGAATCAAACGTTCGCTTTTAATCTTCTCCGGTACTTGCTCTTTCATGACGGAGGCGGGGGTTCCCGGACGGCGGCTGTATTTGAAGGAAAAAGCGCTGGCATAGCCTATTCTTTCCACCAAACGCATTGTTTGTTCAAAATCTTCGTCCGTTTCGCCCGGGAAACCGACGATGAAATCCGATGACAAAGCAATGTCCGGACGAGCGGCGCGCAACTTATCAACCACTTCCTCATATAACCGCGTCGTATAGCGGCGGTTCATGGCTTTGAGGATTTTATCCGATCCGGACTGTATCGGCAAATGCAGGTAGGGCATCAGTTGCGGCACTTCTTTATGGGCCACAATCAAATCATCCGTCATTTGGGAAGGGTAGGAGGTTACATAGCTCATCCTCTTTAGGCCGTCCAGTTCCGCCAGTTTTCGGATAAGGTAACCTAAGTCCCGTTCTTTGCCGTTTTCGTCTTCGCCGTGGAAGGCGTTGACATTTTGTCCCAAAAGAGTGATATCCTTCGCTCCGCTTTGCAGCAAAAGCTTTGCTTCTTCAATAATATCTTTGACCGGGCGGGAATATTCGCAGCCGCGGGTATAGGGCACCACGCAGTAGGAGCAGAATTTGTCGCATCCCTCCTGCACGGCCAAAAAGCTGCGCGCACCGTGCGCCTGCACCGGCGCCAGGGCGTCAAATTTTTCATCGGCGGAAAAATCAGCTTCCATTTTCGGACGGCTTCCTTTTTCCCGTTCAGCCAACAGTTGAGGCAAAAGATGGTATCTTTGAGGACCTAAAACGACATCCACGAAGGAAAGTTTTTGCAACATGCCTTCCCCCATCGCTTGGACAACGCAGCCGGTGACGGCAATCCGGGTTTGCTTTCGTTCGTTTGCCCAGCGCTTTTCTTTGGCTTCTCTGAACCGGCCGAGTTCCGAATACACTTTGTCCGTCGCTTTTTCCCGGATATGGCAGGTGTTCAGAACCATCAGGTCGGCGTCAGCCAAGTCCATGGTTTCTTCATAACCGAAAGCCTTCATTAAATCCAGAATACGCAGAGAGTCGTAAACATTCATCTGGCATCCCATTGTTTTGACATATATTTTTTTCATAAGTTTGCGTTGTCTCTTTATTGTTGTTGCTGATTTAATTTGATTTTATTTAAGTTAAAATATTTTTCTACCATAACCGAAAAGTAACTTTTTATAAAGAAAAAAGGCCTGTCTGAAGTATTTTTTTATCCCCTTTTTTAGAATAAGGCCGCAAAGAACAAAAACTCGGAAGGGGCAAAGTTTTTTATCGTCTTTTCTTGTTCCGAAATCTTCTTGCCGAGCGCTTTACCTCAGGAAAACAGAGCTTTTGAACCGCCGTTTTTCTTTCAGCCAAATATTTTTGTTATCGGATTTGGGGCATTGTCTTTTCTGTCAGGCATTTTTCTGTTTTGTTTCGGTTTTTTATCCTTTCTTATGTGTTTTATTTTTGTTTTTATCTTTCATCCTGTCGTCTGCTTCTTCGTTCTTTTTTCAGAGGCGGAAAAAAAGTAAATCGGAACGGTAGAAAATGAATGAAAATTCCAAGGAATCACCAAAAGCAAACCTCACGAAGACAAAGAAAAAGATAAAACGATTTTAGAAATTTTTTATCTTTTTAAGACTTTTCCTCGGATAAGATAAGTTCAATCCCGCTTTTTACCATTTTTCCTTCTTCGCGGAAAGTTTTGATGTTCTGCTCTCTGTTCTGAAAGAGGGGCTGTTCTCTCCTTCTTTTTTCTCAATCTCTTACTTTCTACTTTTTTCGGTTTTTTCTCCTGTCTTTCCGGTCTTTTCACACTTTTGTTCGGCTTTATTTTTTGCCTTTATCCGGTTGTCCATCTTTGTCCGGCTTCATCCGCTTTCATCTGCCTTTATGCGGCCTTGTCTTGCTTTTCCCGGTTTTCAGCCGGCGGGTGTCCCCTGTCCCAAAAACGACTGAATTTTCCTTTTTAGATACATTAAAGCCTGTCCTCTGGCTTTGGCGTCCGGCTTTCTGACCGTCGGATAAAGTGTTTGATAAAAGGCCTGATATTCCTGTTCGGTCAAAACTTCTTTCGCCGTTTGGAGAAGCTTTTTTTCCTTCCATTTGGAAGCCTGACGCACGGCCGCTTTCTTATCGGCCGGGGAAATTTGTTTGTCCATGACGCGCAGAAGGGATAAAGCCTCTTCATCCGAACTTTCCCCCGCGGGAAGGAACCATTTGTTTTCTTTTTTATCCGCTGCCAACAAAAGCCAGGCGTAAGGGGGCAGCCCCTGGACGGCCCTGTCGGCGATTTGAGTTTTTTGCGTGCCGGTCAGTTCCTGTTCCTCCAGAGATTTTAAAATCTGCTGATAAGTCTCCAGAATGACGGTTTCATTGTTGGTCATCAAGGAAGAGAGGATTTTCGCCAACTGCACCTGTGCCGGCGCGTAGCCGTTTTCGGCGGCCAGCTGATAGTAAAACAAAGCATTGTTTAAATCGGTGTTCAGGCCGTTTTTGCCGTTTTGGTAAGCTTGCCCCAGAAAAAATTGCGCCTGAGGGTCGTTTTCTTCTTCCGCGCAGGTGGTATACGCCTTAACAGCTTGCTTTTCCATCCCTTTTTGCAAAAGGATGTCCCCTTCCGGACAAGCGGCAAAACCGTCCGCCGCGAAATTCATGAGACAAAATAAAGCCGCCAGTATCCCCCTTTTATACTTCATGTTCATTTACGGTATCTCCTTTGTAAAACGAATTTCTATTTTTTGCGCCTGCAGGGAATTGACTTTTAAAGTCGTTTCAAAGTCCATTGCCTGTCCCGGCGTTAATTCGGATTGCGCGAAAGTTAATATTTGCCTTTGAACCTCCGCGCCCCGTTCGTTGGTCACGATAAAAAGCAGGGCGGGAAGTTGCCGCGTCTTATCGGAAATATTTTCCAGCTTTCCCCTCACAAAAGCTGTGGACGCCGGTGTTTGCGTATTGAAGTCAAAAACGATTTCCTTGAGTTCCAACCCCGCGCCGACGGGTTCCGCCCAGACGAACGCCTCTTCCATCCAGCTTTGTATTTTCTCTTTCGCCTTCAGTCCGTAAGGTTTTAAATACGGCGCGCTGAAAAGAACGGCCATCCCCAACAACAGAATAAAGAAAATAAACAGGATATTGCCCTTGGGCTTTTTCGGCATTTGCGCATCGTCCGTCTCTTCCTCTTCGTCGTCGGGCAATTCGCAGGGATAGGGAGTCATCCTGGCCGCCAAATCATCCGTTTCTTTTTGTTCAATGGACGCATCATTGCCGGCGGATGTCGGATTTAAATCGTTGCCGCGAGCCGTCGTCGGTTTTCCCGATGCCGCTGTTTTGAGAGTGCTCCCCTCTTTTGCGCGAATATTGCTTTCTTCGTCGGACATATTTCTCGTATTTAAATGCAAAAAGCCGTCTTTGTCGGTCTGCGCCGTTTCATCCGATAAGGTGTCAGAAACGGATGTTTCGTTTATTTGAAAGGTTACCGAACGAGGGACGGAGTCGGCTTTGATAAACGCTTTTTTCTTAAAAGTAGCGCTTTTAGTCTCTTCTCCCGTTTGGTTTTTGTCTTTTGCCTTTTCTGCTTCGGGTAAAGAATTCTCTTTTTTTTCGGATAAAATGACGAAATTTGCGGTTTTGCCCTCATCTGCCAAAAAGTCGGCCGCTCTTTTACTATCGGAAATTTCCTCCGACGCGGCAACGGTTTGCGGTTTGTTTACATAACTTTTACCGCCGTCCGTCGTCGTTTTTTCGGCGTTTTCTATATTTTCGGCATGAAAGAAAGCCGACTGTCCGATGCTTTTTACCGGGATATTCTCTTCCGTTTGAATGTTTTTTTCTTCGGGTTGAAGAATGTTTTTGTCGTTCTGAAAAGGAATCCCCTCCGATAAAGAGGATGATTGCGGTTCTTTTTCTGCAAAAGCTTTTTCAAACTTTTCAAAAGTTTCCTCAAAAACGGAAAGAGGGCGACTCTGCTCGTTGTCGGCCGATTCCTTCATCGCGCGAGAGAAGGCAAAACCGTGCTTTTCCTCCAGATTTCGCAAAATTTTGAAATCGGCGTCCATGTTTTCAGTGCGCCGACGTTTTCTTTTTATTTTGGGAGAATCGGCTCTCGGCGAATTTCCTTCCTTCGGAATTTCTTTTCCGGATTGGATTCCTGTTTGATTTTCCGCGTTTGCCTTTTCTTCGGAAAGGGCGTCTCTTTCCCCCTTTCTGGTAATTTGAACCGTCCACGAATAACCGCATGAAGAACAGCGGAATGCCTTTATCTGAGTTGACAGGGCGGAAAGCGGAACTTCATATTTTGCTTGACAATGAGGACAGTTTATTATCATCTTAAAAAAACACCGTTGACTATTTAAAATCATTTTATATGATTTGCTTGCGCAAAACAAGCCTTTAAGATGTTTATCGCACAAAACGCGGACCGTTTACAAGAATTTATTTGGGTTTAGAGAGCATGCCGCAGCAGAAAATCAAAAAATACACGCAGATTGCCAGTTTTGAAGGCGTTGGCTTAAGATACAACAACGGGCCGGAGGTTTTAAGGGATATCCATTTTTCTCTGGAACCCGGCTCCATCCATTTTTTGACAGGGGAAAGCGGGGCGGGAAAAACCTCTCTTTTGAGCCTGATGTATTTGGATAACCGGCCTTCAAGAGGGCATGTGCGTTTATTTGACACGCCCATAGAAGGGGCGCCGAGGAAACAGTTGCCTTTCATACGGCGTAAAATCGGCGTGGTGTTTCAGGATTTCCGTCTGCTGGAACATTTAAGTACTTTTGACAATGTTGCTCTGCCTTTGCGTATTGCCGGCGTCAAAGAAGCGGAAATTCGCCGTCATGTGGGTGAACTGATAAAATGGGTCGGTTTGGCTGGTCAGATAAATTCCAAGATTACGACTCTTTCCGGTGGTCAGAAGCAGAGAGTCGCCATCGCTCGCGCGGTCATTAACCGTCCGGCGCTTCTTTTAGCGGACGAGCCGACAGGAAATGTGGACGATGAGTTGGCCAAACGCTTGCTTCATTTGTTTATTGAATTGAATAAATTGGGAACGACGGTTGTCATCGCCACACACAGCGAACCTTTAATCCATCATTTCGGGTTCCCTCGTCTGCATTTGGAACAGGGAAGACTGCAGGTTTTGCCGGGGGTGACTTCGCCGTTTTGCGTTAATCCGATGGAATCGGAAAAGGAGGAATAAATGCTGTCAAGAAAAAGCGAACTTCCTTTTGTTTATGACTCCTCCAGTTTGTTTTTGCCGTGGATGGTGATGCTGATGGTTTTTATCGCTATTTTGGCATCGGCCGGCGGCATGGCGCTGAACAGCACTTTGCACCATTGGAACAGGGCGATTTCCGGTTCATTGACGGTACAGATACCGACGCACGATCGCGCCGGGGTGACGCGTGGTAAGCAGGTTCAGAAAGATATTGACCGGACGATTGAATTTTTGCTGAAAACGCCGGGTATAGAAAAAGCCGAGCAATTATCAAAAGACCAGATGCGCAAGCTGATGGATCCCTGGTTGGGGGATTTGGACGATTTTTCTGATTTGCCTTTACCGGAGCTGATTGATGTGACTTTGAAAAAAGATTATCCCGTTAATTTTGAGGAGTTGAAAGAGAAGTTGGAGGAAATTGTTCCTTCTGCCTCCATGGATATGCACCGGGTATGGTTGGAAAGGCTGATTGCCCTGGCCGAGGGGATTAAAAAAATAACGACTCTGGTTCTTTTGTTGTTGATTTTGACGACTTCTTTGACGGTGATTTATTCCACGCGCAGTTCTTTGGCGGTGCATAAGCCGGCGATTGAGCTTCTTCACATGATGGGTGCCAAGGACAGTTATATTTGCGTTCAATATGCGTTTCGGACGTTCCGCATGTCTCTTATCGGCGGTTTGGCGGGACTGGCTCTGGCTTTGCCGGTCATTATAACGATTTCCACTTTGGTGGCACAGTTGAAGGGCGGATTTATAACGACCGCCCAAGGACAGCCTTTCTTTTGGCCGGTGGTTTTCTCTCTGCCTTTTGTGGCATCGTTTTTATCCGTGGCGACGGCCTATATCACGGTCAGCCGGCATTTGAAAAAGTTCCTCTGAAAAAAGGTTCCCTGATGAAATCTTTTTTGAAAAACGCGGTTGCTTATCTTTCTTTAATGATTATTCCCTTGTGGATTATCGGCTTTTTCGGCTTTTGTCTGTATGTACTAAGTTTGGAGGCAGTGAAGGAAATCAAAACGGACGGTTTGGCCGTTTTGACGGGCAGTCCGGAAAGAATTCCGGAAGGGTTGCGCCTGTTTAAGGAACATCCTGAGGTAAAGGTTTTGATTTCCGGCATGAATCCCAGGGTTGTGGAAACAAAGCTGTATAAAAATATTCCATCGGAAGCGATTCCCCGCTTGGCATTAGGCTGGACGGCGACAAATACTTATGAAAACGCGCGAGAGGTCCGTCAGTGGGTTCTGGAAAATAAAATGAAATCCGTAACGATTTTAACCTCTTTTTACCATATGCCACGCAGTTTGCTGGAAATCGGGGATTTGTTGACGGAAACGGAACTGGTTCCCGCTCCCGTTTTCCCGAAAGGTTTTTACGAAAGTCCGAAGTGGCTGCATACAAGAACGGCTTGGCTGATGTTTGTGGAATATAACAAGACTTTGTTTGTTTTGTGTCGGTTGGGCATAAGGAATATCGGAAGACTTTTGGGCTTGTCGTAGCCGAGGGTATTTGTGGGCCGGGTGTTGGGGAAGGTGTTTTCAAATTTACCATATGGCCGGGCCAGTCGGTTGTTTTGTTATTTGCGGTTGGATTTTGGACTTACCCGATTGTTCAATGGTTCCGCGAGATTGGCGGTCGTTTGGGAGGGCTGTCAGCGCTGCTGTTTATTGTGGCCGTCGGCGTTTGCCGGATTTCAAGTTCCTCTTGAGCGTCCGGTTCCTTGGACGGCTAGGTTGTTTTATTCTCTACCGAGTGGGTGCGGGCAGATTTCCAATTCTCCGGTTGCCGGGGCTCTTTCAGGCTTTCGGTTGTATAGTTGTTCTGGGAGAAGGGGACGATAACCTTGCTTGATTCGCTTTTCCGGTTCTGCTTTTTGGCCTAGGAAAGGGGAAGAAGGTTTCTGGAAAGGACTTGTCCGTCCGGTGAAGGGAGGAAGGCTTTGTTGTCTTGTGTTTGTTCTCGGGCGCTGGCGGATGAAAGAGGTTGGTTCGGTGCTTTTTAACGATTGGCTTGGGGTGATGAGCCGTAAAAAAGATGTTTTGATTTTTGAAAGGAATTAAATGATGACGGTTTTTTATTGGATAAGAGGTTTTCTTTTTACCATTGTTTTGTATGCCTTTACTTTATTTTGGACGGTTATCTGTTTGCCTGCGTTTTTGTTGCCTGTCCGGATGAGGGAGTTTGTTCCCATTGTTTGGACAAATTCCGCCCGTTTTCTTTTGTGGCTGTTTTGTGGTGTCAGAATACAGGTGCGGGGAATGGAAAATCTGCCGAAAGAAGGCGGCTATATCATCGCCTCCAAACATCAGTCGGCTTTGGAAACGGCTGTCTACCATTCCCTTTTGCCGCAGGTGATTTATGTTTTGAAGAGGGAACTGTCCTGGATTCCGATTGTCGGCTGGTGGTTTAAGGGAACTAACTGCATCGTTATCAATCGGGCCGAAGGGACGAAGGCGATGTTGAAAATGTTTGAACAAGCTTCCGAAAGGCTGGCGAAAAGATATCGCTTGGTGATTTTTCCGGAAGGAACACGCGTTCCCGTCGGAAAACACGCGCCTTATCATCCGGGGATTTATCTGTTGTATGAAAGAACGGGCGCTCCTGTTGTCCCCGTAGCGCTGAATACGGGATACTGCTGGCCGAAAAATAAAATTATAAAGTATCCGGGATTGGTGACTTTTGAATTCCTGCCGCCGATGCCGCAAGGACTGGATAAAAAGGAATTTATGCGTCTGCTGGAGGAAAAGATTGAAGCGGCCTGCGCAAAGTTACCCAATCCGCGCGAGGTAAAAAAATAAAAAGTCTATCCGTTTTGCCCGTCTTCCTCTTTTGCAAAAAGGACCAATCCTTAAAGAGGGGAGATTTTTCCTCCATGTATACGGTTTGTATCAGGCATATTTTTGTCATTTCCTGACATTTGCGGATAGGGGACCTCTTTAAAAAGTAAAAGTTAAGAGGTTTTAAAAAGTTGAGAAGCCATCCGTTTCGTCATTTAAACAGATAATCAATTCCAAACAAAGTTCGGAGAGCGACCTTCAATGCCCGGAAAATAAATATATCTATTATCTTTTCCACTGCTAAGATTATAAATCTTTACATCCACAATAATCAAGGCTTTCTCTAAATTGGAGATATCTATATAGCTTTTATAATCTATGTCCATTATTTAATGACTGGATGCGGGTTGAAGTTGTTCAATTCTGACATAATAATCTGTATTTCCTCTCTTTCATGGAGCGGCTTCTTTGTTGGAAAAGGTGAAGTTTTGTCTTCTTCCCGTTCTTTAAAAGATGAACAAAAAATGAGATTCCTCTTGCACTTTTTCCCTTATTAAGATATGTTTCCTTTAAACGGTCGTTTTATGTAAACACCGTTTTTATTTTTTATCTCCAGGATTTTCAAAGAATTTTTCCATTCCGAATTGTTGCTTTTAAACGACCCTTAAAAGAAAACAAAACGGAAGGAAAGAGAATGGAAAAACTAAAGAAAGACGCTGTATTCGGAAAGGGAGAAAATAAAGAAGCAAGCGGGGGAAAAAGAAGGCGGCGGGATTATTCCTTAATTTCAAACCGGCAAAGGGAAAAAGCCAAAAGCGGCGGCGCTTTACAGGCGGAAGACGGAACATTCGGCCGTGTGAACAGAACGCTCAAAAACAAAAGAGAAAAACAAAGCGAAAAAGATAGAAAGCGGGGCGGGACCTTTGATAAAACAAGCAGAAACGATGAAGCGCAAGGTTTAAACATCCAGAACAAAAACCAAAAGGGGCGTTCCATGATAGAGATGTTGGGCGTGTTGGCGGTTATCGGCGTTCTATCCGTCGGCGGTTTGGCCGGCTACAATAGGGCAATGCAAAAAGTCAGGGTTAACAGATTTATTGAAGAATTTAATCTGGTCCGTGCCGAAGCCGACCAATTTTTAATGACGATGGAAAAATCAAAAGAAAACGCTCTTGGCTTTTCTGCTGTGAATACGCAAAATCTTCAGGAGGCCGTATCTGTTTTTGGCGCGAAATTATCTCAGTTTATCTTTAGAGATTTGACTACAATAGATTATCAATTCCTTTTTTCTAATATCCCCTCTGATTTATGCCGGGAAATGATGGGATTGGACATGGATGAATACTGTTGCGTCGGCAATGGACAGGGCAGTTATTATAAACCGAGGAGCAAAGGCGGTTATGATTTTTGCACCTCAACAGATCCCGTTCCAATTGTTGCCGTTATCTGCGGAAGTTGGTGTTCGGATCCTTCTTTAATTTTGGAATAAAGCAATCGGCTTCATAGTTTGGTTTATAATAGGCTGTTTTTTAAGATTTTTATTTTTATTATAAAGAATGATTCTTAAAAAAGAAAAAGGCAACGGGATAGTTGCCTTTTTTCAGTTGATTATTGTATCTTAAATTGTTGAAAAAGTTATTTCACTTCTTCTTTGATTTCTTTGGCCGCTTCTTTTACTTCCTTAACGGTCTCTTTAACTTTCTCTTTGCCTTCTTTTTCCGCGGATTTGTTGGGTGACACCGGGTACGGATAGTCAACCAAAAACTCGCACAGCATTCTGACGGCGACAAAACCAATCAAAATCAAAATAACATTCAGGATAAAGACGGATAAAGAAGCGATTGTCGTAAAGTTGGCTAAAAATAAAATCGCCAACAGCCCGCTCAGCACCCAGTAAATATATTTCGTGTACGGTTGCAACATCGGCGCCAACATCGGCACGACGGTGCGATTATTCAAGTCTTTTAAATCCTTAATATCAAGTTTCATTTTCATTCTCCTTTTTTTTGTTTTTCTTTGGCTAGTTTTGACGGCTTTATTACCGTTGGTTATTTCAATCTTAAAGTCGGAAAGGCAATGACATCCCGAATGGACAGGCTATTGGTCAAAATCATGACCAACCGATCCACGCCGATGCCTAAGCCGCCCGTCGGTGCCAGCCCGTATTCCAAAGCGGTGACGAAATCTTCATCCACCATGGTGTCTGCCTCCGGATTGCCGGCTTTGGCCTGGCGTACCTGGTCCTCCAATCGGGCGCGCTGATCCAGCGGGTTGGTCAGCTCGGTGTAGGCGTTGCTCATCTCCCAACCGTTGATGTAGGTTTCAAACCTTTCCACCAAACGGTTGTCTTCCCGATGTATTTTGGTCAAGGGAGAATCGGAAACAGGATGGTTCATGACATGAGTCGGCTGGATAAGGTGTTCTTCACATTTGGCTTCAAACACGCTGACCAATGCCTGGCCCCAGACCTGGTCACCTTCCACCTTAACTCCGATGCTTTCAGCGGCCTTGACGGCTTCTTCATCCGAATGAATGGCCAAAAAGTCAATGCCGGTATATTCTTTCACCAGACTGTCCATGCTACGGCGGGCAAAAGGCTTCTCCAAATCAATTTTTTTGCCGTCAAATTCAATTTGCAGTGTGCCGTTCACGGCCAGACAGGCATTACGGACGATGTCTTCAAACAAATCCATCATGTCGTAGTAGTCTTTATATTTCCAATATGCTTCCAAAATCGTAAATTCCGGATTGTGGCGCGTGTCCATCCCCTCGTTTCTGAAAACGCGGCCGATTTCAAAGACGGCGTCCATCCCGCCGACGATCAAGCGCTTGAGATACAGCTCCGGCGCGACGCGCAAATACAAATCCATGTCCAAGGTGTTGTGATGCGTGATAAACGGCCGAGCCGTAGCGCCTCCCTTAATCGGGTGTAAAATGGGGGTTTCTACCTCCAAAAAGCCTTTATCCAAAAAAGTTTTGCGGATGGAAGTAATAATCTGGCTGCGTTTGATGAAAGTCTGAATAGTCGAATCATTGACAATCATGTCCACATAACGTTGGCGGTACTTCATTTCCGTATCCGTCAGGCCGTGATATTTTTCCGGCAGAGGAATTAACGCTTTGCTTAACACCGTCAGCTTTTCCGTCACAACGCTCAGCTCCCCGCGTTTGGTTCGTTTGACGCGCCCTTCAACGCCAATAATGTCCCCGATGTCCAGCAAAGACAGAATGTCCAACTGCTCAGCGGGCAAATGCTCCAAAGAGGAAAAAATCTGTATTTTTCCGTCTTTATCGTACAAATCAATAAACATGCCTGAATTGCGGATGGCTTTAATCCGGCCGGCGACTTTGACAATATCCTCCACCTGCGTATCGTTCGGCAGGTCTTTGTACTTTTCCGCCAAACCCGCGGAAGTGTCCGTCGGTTTGTAAATATGCGGATAGGGGTTGATGCCCCGGCTTTCAAATTCTTTGAGCTTTTTAATGCGGATATCCCGTTGTTCCGTGCTTTGTACTTCAGGCATTCTTGATGTTTCCTTAAAAATATGACCTTGTTTTTATTGAAATTTCTTAACTTTTACAGAATTATTGATTTTTGAAAAAAAATCAAGACTTTTTCAAACAAAAAGCGTACAATATCCAAAATTTTTCCGGCTGGCGGAGAGGGGTGGCTCTGAAAGAACGAAAAAGGAAAAAAGTTTTGTTTGGAAGATAAGGTTTTTTGCTTTTTGACAAAAGAGTTTTCCGGCGATTGGACGGGACGAAATGTCGTTTATTGGTGCGTTCTTTTGTTTTTTGGGCAAAATCGGCACCGGACGAATGTTTTCTTTCGGCGTGGATGCTTTCTTCCCGCGTTGGGCTGAAGGAACGGGGCAAAATGCTACCTTAATGCCGGAAAGCGGGTTTTTCTATGTTTTCGGCATCGTTCGGAAAACGGGGAAAACCTGTCGCGCGACGCCGGCGCAAATAAAAAGCCTCAAAAGGCGATGGGCATAAAAAAAGGAGAAATGAGATTTTAAAGATAGCCTGCTGTCTTCAGGTACCGTCTGGGTACCTCTATTTAAGCGAGGAGGGGGAAATCCAGGAACTGTCTTTCCCGCCGGAAGGGGTTGTTTTAACCTTTTATAAAAAGAAGATAGCGGCTTATGTCAAAGGGTTGGATATTCTGGAATTGTTCGGCTTTTTGTACCCGACGGAAAGGGTGGCGCCTTCGTTTGTTTCCGTTTGCTCTTTTTTAAGATTGCCCGTTCCGGTCAATTCCTATGAAAAACTGGCGGCTCTAAAACAAATCGCCGAACGATTGTTGGAAAACCTGATGTCCTTTTCCGTCTCAGAACAGGAACAGATAGCCTTGATTGTAGATAAAATGCACGGTTGGAACTGGCGTGGGATTTTATTAAAGGTATTGCCGCCTGTGGAGGGGAAGTTTTTCTCTCCTTTGAAAAATATCGGCGAATGGCAGGAGGAACCTTTGCCCGGACCCGGTTCTTTCCTTCCTTTGACGGACAAAGAGGTGGAAAAAGGATTATCCGACTGCCTGCAACGGTTGGGACGGCGTGAAAAAAGGCAGGAACAGTTTGAATATGCCCGTAAAATCGCCCGAATTTTTAACTTTCCGAAAGGCGGTGCGGAAAAAGAAGTCAATGCCGTTTTGGCGCAGGCGGGGACCGGTATCGGCAAAACCTTGGGGTATGGCGTGCCCGTGCGCTTGTGGACGGCGAAAAACGACTCCTGCGTATGGATGAGCACTTACACAAAAGCGTTGCAGACGCAGCTTTTAAACGAGCTGTCGCCTTTATTCGCGCCCGGGGAGATTGTCGTACGCAAAGGGCGGGAAAATTACCTGTGCCTTCTGAACTATATGGAGGCGGCGGACGCGTCCAGTCTGTCTATTCCTTTGGGATTTACCGCTCGCTGGCTGATGAAGACGAAAGACGGCGATTTGCGCAGCGGCGATTTTTCCAGCTGGATTATGGATTTGTTCGGCCGGCCGGTGTTTTTGGATTTGACGGACAAGAGAGGAGAATGTTTATACAGCGCCTGTCCCTATTATAAAAAATGTTTTATTGAAAAGGTCGTGCGCGCCTGCCGCCAGGCGAAAGTGGTGATTGCCAATCACGCCCTTGTCATGGCGCAGATGGTCAACGCGTTGGAGGAGGAAAGCCCCGCCCGCCACTATATCTTTGACGAGGGGCATCATTTGTTCCAGTCGGTGGACAGCGCTTTTTCCCTGGAATTGTCGGGCCGGGAAGGGTTGTTCATGTCTCAGTATATTTTCGGCGCCAGTCGGAACACCAAACATTTGAAGGGATTGCCTCGTCGCGTGAAGGAATTACCCGACGGGATGGGAACCAAGGCCCAGGACGCTTTGTTTGAGGTTTTGGAAAAAGCGGCCTGCCTGCCGAAAGAAGGTTTTATGAAAAGACTGCAAAAATCGGGACCGAAGGGCAGCTGGGAAACTTTTTTGCAGGCCGTGCGTCGCCAGGTTTTTTCTCAAAACAGAGTATGGGATGAGTTCAGCATAGAATGCCCCGTTTATCCCGCGACGGACGAGGTACTGCAAACGGCGGAGGCATTGGCAAAGGATATTAAGGCGCTGATATACGCGTTGCAGCGGTTGTTGAAGGCGTTAAAAGAGCCGTTGCTGGCCGCCCTGCCGGTCTCGGCTTTAACGGGGAAGGCGCCGGCCGCGACGCCGGATTCTTCGGACTCTTTCTCGGTTTTATCCGTTTCTTCCGTACCACCTGCTTCGGCCGTAGGGCCGGATTCTTTGTCGGCTTCATCCGTTTCTTCCGTCTCGTCCGTTTCATCGGCGGCGGGGGATTTTGCAATCCCAGTTACTTCTTCCGTTCCGTCCGTTTCGGTCATGGCGTCAGATGCGTCGGCTGTTTCATCAGATTCGTCCGTTTCTTTCGTCTCATCCGTTTCATCGGCGGCGGGGGATTTTGCCTCATTATCCTCAGAGGTTACCGAAACCATGCTTCCTTCATCGCTTTCAAAGGGTTCGGCGTCAGCGCGGGCAAAGGCGTCGGAACAACCCTCTTTACCGGCCCAAACGGAACAGCCGGACATGCCGGAAAAAACGGAGAAAGAGGCGGATTTTCAAAAAAATAAAAAGGAAATCGCCGCGGGACAGAATAAGGCTTTCGTAAAAGAATCGTTTCAAACGCCGGAAGAGGCGGCGCAGGCCGCTCGTCAGTTAGAACCCTTTGAAAAGTCAATCAAGCAACGCCTTTTAGACCCTTTAAAAGGGTTTGCGGAGATGTTGGCTTCTTTGACAGACGAACCGGAGGTTACCTTTGTGGAATGGTTTGAAATCACCAAACGGGAAAAAGAAGAGGTGGATGTTATGTTCGCTCGCCACTTTTTTGACCCGATGAAACCGCTGTACGATGTGATTAACGAAAAGGCGCTGGGGCTTTTGATTACCTCGGCGACTTTAAAGGAAAACACGCGGGAGGAGGAAAAAGATTGGGAGCGGGCGGAAAAAATGAGCGGCGCCCGGTATCTGCCGCAGCCTGCGACGCGCGTGGCGATGAAATCTCCGTTCCGTTATCGGGAACAGGCGAAAATCTTTCTTATCACGGATGTGGATAAAAATTCGCCACAGGCGGTGGCAAACGCCTTTGAACGGTTATTTAAGGCGTCGGGCGGCGGCGCTTTGGGGATTTTTACGGCGATTCATCGGTTGCGACGCGTGTATCAGATGATTGAGGAATCTTTGCGCCGGGACGGTATTGAATTGTTCGCGCAGCATGTGACGGATATGGCCTCTTCCACTTTGATAGATTTGTTTAAAGCGGACGAAAACGCTTGCCTTCTTGGGACGGATACGGTCAGAGACGGGATTGATGTGCCGGGCAGGTCTTTGCGTTTGATTGTTTTTGAACGTATTCCGTGGCCTCGGCCGGATATTTTACATAAGGCGAGGAGAAACCTGTTTGAAAAAGGCGTTTATGATAAGATGACGGCGCGGCAGAAGCTGACGCAGGCGTTCGGTCGCCTTATCCGCAACAAAGAGGACAGAGGGGTTTTCGTTTTGTTGGAGGCCGCTTTGCCGTCGGAACTGATTGCCGCTTTTCCCGAAGGGGTGGAGTTGCGCCGCGTTCCTTTAAGCGAGGCTGTCCTGCAGATAGAAAAAGAGTGTGAAACGCTTTGATGTTTAAAGTAAAGAGGAAAGGCGGTATAGAATGTCGGATAAATCGTTAAAACGGCCGGAACAAGACGAAAAAACGGAAGAAAAGGAAAGGGAGAAAGCCTTTGCTCAAGAGCCGCGGGGTGAACCTTTATGTCCTTTTTTCGGAAAATGCGGCGGATGCGCGTTCCAAGAGATGCCTTTTGACGCCTATTTGTCAATGAAAGTGCAGAATGTTGAACGCTTGTTGCGCCAAGCTGGGATTGAGAAAAAGGCGGACAAGGTTTTGTCCGTTCCTTTGCGCAGCAGACGGCGGGCGACTTTTGCTTTTTTTAAGTCTCATCTGGGATTTAACAAGGCCAAAAGCCATGAAATAGAGGATATCGCCTCCTGCCTTTTGCTGCGGCCGGAGTTGGAAAGACTGATTGTCCCTTTAAGGAAGTTGCTCTCGCCTCTTTATTCGGCGGGGGACGCGTATGTTTTGGCTTTGGAAGAAGGGGCGGATGTCCGTATTGAAGAAAGCGTTAAAAAGAAGACAAAGCTGACGTACGCCATGATGGAGGATATGGCCGCTTTCGCGCGGGAAAATGATTTGGCACGTTTGACATTTAACGGGGATTTGATTTTCCAAAGGACGCAGTCGCCCCTGACGGCCGGCGATTTTTTGCAACCCTCCAAGGAAGGGGAGGCGTTTTTGGTCCGGGAGGTGTTGACGGAAACGGCGGGGTTCCAAAAGGCGGCGGATTTATTCTGCGGCGCCGGGACTTTTACCGTTCCTTTGTTCAAAGCGGGGATGAAAGTTTTGGGCGTTGATTCCAACAAAAAAGCTTTGTCGGTTTTGCAGGCGGCGGGAATCCCTTTCCTTTACCGCGACTTGTTCCGTTTTCCGATGTCGGCGCAGGAGATGGAGGCGTTTGATGTCTGCGTTCTTGATCCGCCTCGGGCCGGCGCGTTGGAACAGAGCCGCTGTCTGTCTCAAAGCGGGGTGAAAAAAATCGTGATGGTTTCCTGCGCCCCGAACACATTCGCCCGAGACGCAGCGGTTTTAAAAGAGGGCGGTTATATGATAAAAAAGCTGACAGTGCTTGACCAATTTACATTTTCAAGGCATATTGAAGCCATCGGCGTTTTTGAAAGATAAAAATTAAATATATGTAAGGAGAATTAAAAATGAATATAAAACAGGTAACCGATTCCATTTAT
>CASFRQ010000083.1 GCA_949296785.1 uncultured Alphaproteobacteria bacterium | reverse complement strand
CTGATAAACGCGTCCGCTTTTGATAAATAATGTTCCCGCCCTTTTTGTATGCCTTTGCTTAAACGCTCTTTTTCTTCGTCGCTCGCCTCGTAAGCGTCCATCCATTTGTCTGCCACGCTAAAGGAATATTAAGAAGAGAAAAACATCAAGTATTTTTGCATAAACAGATTAAAAAAACTCTAAGAGAAAAATATGCTTATCATTATTGTTTGCATCATTAAAAAAGAAGAAAAATTTAAATCATAAAAAAACCCCGGAAACCCGGGGTTTTGAATGGTGGGTGATCAGAGACTCGAACTCTGGGCCCGCTGATTAAGAGTCAGCTGCTCTACCAACTGAGCTAATCACCCGATGGAAGAAGTTTATACACTATTTATTTTTCAAAATCAAGAGACTATTTCAGACTTTACAAAAAAATTTCTTTCGGCAACCTCAAAAGGCTTGTAAACAGAAAAAATATTTGAAAAACAAAAAGCATTTTTATTGACTTTTTTCAAAAATAAAGATATTTTTCATAAAAAACAGACACCTAAGAGTAGCGTTTTCGTGAAGAGATATCTTTTTCCTTTATGGCTTTTATGTTTTTTGTTTCTGTACGGTTGCGCAGGAACAGGGCACATTGCGCCGCATATGCGCCGTTTAGTCGGTGAAGGAAAGTTTGAAGAGGCAAAAAAATTCGCCTATTCCGATAATTTTTATGATTCCGGCGCCAACGAACCATTGATGCTGATGGAACGCGGCATGACACATTACTTAAACGGTGAATACTATCAGGCGCTGAAATCTTTTGAAAAAACGGCTGAATTATTTGAACAGGCTTATACCATCAGCATTTCAAAAACGCTCTTGTCTCCTTTTACGGGCAGCAGTTATGAAGCGGACGGCTATGAATACGCCATGCTGTTCTTTTATCAATCCTTATCTCATTATCATTTAAGCCAACAGGGATATTATGAATCTTTCCAAGGAGAAAAAGGAACCATTCCCCAAAAAGATTTAAACGATTCGGAAAGGAAAAGGCATTTGGAGGCCGCCCGCGCTCTGTTAATGCAATGGGATGACTTTCAGGAAAAGACGGAAAATGAGAACAAAGGCGAAAATTTTTACGCAAGAGACATGCTGGCCAAATCATGGGGAGGATATATCCACACGAGATTGGAAACCAACGCCGACCTGCAAAGCGCTCGTATTTTATATAAAGGGATGGAGCCTCTTTTAAGGACCTCTTACAAAATCTATCCGTCGTTTAACGACCGAGAAAAAAAAGAACTTAAAAACTACGCAAAAGAAAAAACAAGTCTGCTCAGCCTATCGTCAAAAGAAAGACAAAAAAAAGCGGAAAATGTGGAATTACTCGTCAAAACCGGACTTATTTCCCAAAAAGAAGCCGAATCTTTTTCTTTTCCTTTGAATATAAACAATGACTATCTTCAACTCTATAAGGAATTCAATGACCGCGACGGTCTGATTTATTTTGAAATCCCGACAATAAGAAAACCGGAAGGGGCACCTTCTTTGTCTTTAAAAATTTACGAATATACTCAAAACGGTAAAAAAGACTTATCCGAAAAAAAACAAACGGCTTCTTCTGAAAAGGCGGAGAAAAAAGAAACAAATGTTCAAAAGGATTCTTCTCTTCCGAAAAAAACGGAAAGCGCCAAAGGAAAACTCATCGCCGAAAAACCTTTGGTTCTGATGGAACCTGTTTCCGAAATCGCCTATCAAGAATACCAGAATATCCGGCCGAAACTTATTGCCAAAGCCGTAGCGGAAATTACCTTTAAATATTCTCTGGCGATTGCGGCAGCCGTCGCCACTTATGAAAGCGTCCCAGATGACAGCAAACAACTGGCTTACCTCCAACTCGCGCTGACAATTCAAATGCTCAATTACACGCAAAGCGCAGACACAAGGTACTGGAGTACAATTCCCGCTTATATTTTTCAGCAATCGGTCAAGCTTGAAAAAGGGAAATATATCCTTGAAATACACAACAAAGAAGGTAAAATACTTTACAAGGATTTTTTTGAAACAAACGGAAAACAACCAACGCTTTTGGACATTACCTTACCAAAAGTCAACCCCTCGGAAAAAGGAGATAAAAAATGAAAAAATCAACACTTGCTTTATTTGGCGGCATCGCTGTTTTGGCGGCTTGCTCTTCCTTCAAACCGGATTACACGGTAACGGACGCCTCCCACTCTTCACGGCCTGACTGGATACAACCGGAACAAGTCAAGGAAAGCGACTCTTCTTCCAACCGAAAAGAATACCGCTACTATATAGACAGTGCCGAAAACATCAATCAACGTCTTTGCCTGAAATCGGCGGAAGCCAGAGCGACTCAAAAAGTTGCTTCCGAAATCGCGCAAGAAGTGGTCAGCCGTTACGAAGAGCGCGCCCAATCCGATAATCAAACGGCATTGGAACAAGTGAAAGAAAAACTGGAACAAAACATTCAGGTTTCCCTTCACGGCGTTCGGGTTCAAAGCAGCTATTGGGAAAAACGGGCCTACAAACAGGAATTGGGAGCCCCGAAAGATTATACTTCCTACAAATGCGATGTGGTTGTCAAAATCAAAAAAGCCGAACTGATTCAAGCGCTGGAAAACTACAAAGCCATGACGGTACGAAAAATGCAGGGAAACGATAAAACGGCCATGGCCGAAGCTGTCAACGACACAATCCGGGATCTGAAAAGACAGGAGGAAGAATGAAAAACGCTTTCTTCTCGGCGGCGTTTTTGTGTTTTTCCCTGACGTTTTTAGGACAAACCGCGAACGCCGACGAAACAATTCCCGCTTGGGTTAATAATCCTTACGAAGTTTGTTCCGAAGAACAATTCTGTGCCACCGGTTTCGGAGAAGGTTTAAGTCTGGCGCGTTCGGATGCAAGGGCGGGTATCGGTAAAATTTTTGAAACAAAGGTCAGATCGTCTTTTTCTTCGTCTTTGTCTCAAGAAAACGGGGAAGTCAAATCCGCTGACAGAGATGTTGTCTTTGAAGAATCGGATGTCCTGCTGACCGCTGTAGAAATCAAAGAAACTTACGAGTCGCCAGCCGGCGTTTATGCCTTAGCCGTTTTAAACAAACCTTTGGCCGCTTCTTTACTGCAGGATGAGATTTCAAAGCTGGATGAAAAAATGGAAATCCTTCTTTCTGACAAAGAACCGGCATCCGTAAAAAAGGCGGAAAGGCTTTATGAAAAAAGGCAAACTCTGAACCAGCGTTATATTATCCTGACCGGACATCCGGCATTGGAAGTTGTCAGTTACGAAGATATTTTTAAAGCCAAAAAAGCGGCGGGAACAAAACGGGATATTTATCTTGTCTTCAAAGGGGAACAGGATCCTGCGGTTGAAGATGCTGTTAAAAGCGTTTTCATTGACAACGGTTATGCATTGGTTCAAACGCCTTCAGAACAGGCACGAAGTGTTGTCTTTTCAATGAAAAGCAAAAAAGTGCCCCTTTCCGTGGATAAATTTGAAAAATATATTTTCTATTTTTCCATGACTTCGGCTCAAAATTCAAAAAATCAGAAAGAAGCTCAAATTTTATCCACATCCATTGAAGCGATAGAATTATCTGAAGAACAAGCGTTAATAACTGCTTTGGAAGAGTTTGAAGTTTACCTTCAGGACCATTTGGACGATTTTAACTTTTAATAAAAAAGGAATTAAAAAATGAAAAAGACCATTTTAGCTTTCTTATGCTGTTCTCTCTTTCTGATGGAAGGGTGCAGCGGCGTTACCGCGGGGCGCATTTCTTCCGAAGAAGGGGATGTCAAAGCGTCCGCCATTACGGACAAATGGATTAAAAAAGATTCGGAAAATGCGGCCAAGGAAATCATGAACCAATTGGAAACTCACCGCGGATTCCAAAGATACATGGCAAAATTAAACCGTCAACCGATTCTTTATATCCGAGATGTCAGCAATCAGACGGAAGACGCTTACTTTCCGATTGCGGAACTTAACAATGCCTTGTTAAAAGAAATTTCCAGAAGCGGAGATTTTATTTTACTGGACAGAGCTGCCTCCAAAAAATTGGAGGAAGAATTGGCTTATCAACACAGCGGAGCGACAAAGAGAAAAACAGCCAAGAAAGTCGGACAGTTTGAAAATGTGGACCTGATGATTTTCGGGGAAATCACGATGCAGAAAATTTCCGAAGACGGAGAGACCATCAAGCAATATACCGTCAATATGCGTCTGACCGATTTGGAAACTGGTGTAGAGGTTGCGCGCATGGATTACGAAGTTCAAAAATTTATGGAGAGAAGCCGTTTCTCTTGGTAATTGTTGCTTTATGTTGTTAGGTTAAAAGGGGAAAGATTCTCCATAAAAAAGAATTTATACTTGCCGGTTTGATAAAAGCAAAATAAAAAATTTTTCAAACCGGCATATTAAAAAATCTGGCTGAATGATGATTTATGCATAACCCCCAAAAAACAAAGAAAGCGATTTTGACGAAAAAGTGTTCGGTAAAAAGGGAAAGAGGGAAAAGTCGAAAAATAAGTAAAAAAACAAACCGGTCTTCATTCCATGATTTTAAATCTTTGCCTTCGGCTCAAAGCAAAATGAAGACATGTTTTATCAAGCCGATAAATTTTATAAACCCTTGTTCATAATCAGGACAAAAACTTTCAAGAGGCTTTTGAGAAATTCTTTTCCTAAACACCACAGAAAAGAACGAAAAAAGATTTATCTTCAGGCTTAAACACTGCTTTTTTAATTTTTTGTCTTTTCCGTATTTTCAAAAAGGAAAACATCCCACTCATCTTTTTTAGATTCTTGATAAACCGTGAAGTTTTTCACGCCAAAGGTAATTCTGGTTATAAAATTATTCGGGAAAACCCTCGTCATTTATAAAAAGAATAAATACTTCTGAAACAATACCGACTTACATACTTTCTTTTTCCATGCTAAAAAAACTATTGACTTAAGTTTTAAAATGAGTATTCTAATTAAGATTTATTACTAATTAGGATAAGATACTATGAAAAGGAATACCTTTCAAAGGATGCTTGTATTTAATACACTTCAACGGTTGGAGCATGCGACGGCCGACGAAATGTACCGATGTATCATCCAAACCTATCCCTCCATTAGTAAAGCGACGGTTTACCGGAATTTGAACACTCTTTTAAAAGAAAGCCTGATATCAAAGGTGTGCATGCCGAACGGGTCGGACTATTTTGATAAAACCGTTGAAAAGCATTACCATTTTCAATGCAAACACTGCGGCCGGATTTTTGATTTGAAAGAAGTTCCGTATATGGAACATTTAAATCATATTCAAGAGGACGGCGGCGGAAAAGTAGAGGCGCATACCATCCTTTTTTCCGGTATCTGCGCCGACTGCCTTAATTGTTCTCAACAGAAAGGAAACTAAAATGAAAGAACTTAAAGGATCCAAAACGGAACAAAATCTGATGACTGCTTTTGCGGGTGAATCCCAAGCCAGGAATAAATACACTTATTATGCCTCCAAAGCTAAAAAAGAGGGTTACAACCAAATCGCCGCCATCTTTGAAGAAACGGCAAATAATGAAAAAGAACATGCCAAACTTTGGTTTAAGTTGCTCCATAACGGCGAAGTTCCCAGCACGGAAGAAAATTTGAAAGATGCTGCGGCCGGGGAAAACTACGAATGGACAGATATGTATGCCGGCTTCGCAAAAGAGGCTAAGGAAGAAGGTTTTGACGAAATCGCCCGTTTATTTGAAGGCGTTGCCAAAATTGAAAAAGAACATGAGGAAAGATACCGCAAACTGCTTTCCAATGTGGAAAACGGACTCGTTTTCTCCAGAGAAGGCGATATGATTTGGCAATGCGCCAATTGCGGACACATTGTTATCGGGAAAAAAGCGCCGGAAATCTGCCCGGTTTGTGCTCATCCGAAAGCTTATTTCCAAATCAAGGCGGAAAACTACTAATCCGTTTTGTAGAAAAAGCAGCGCTCTTTCCGGGCGCTGTTTTTTTATACTTTTCTTTGTGATAAAATCTTTTATACTTACATACCTTCCTGATTATAAAAAAGGACACTTAATGAAAAAAGCTCTTTTAATCATTGATGTTCAGAAATCCGCCGTAACCCGGCCCGATTTGATAAAAAAAATTGAAATTTTACAAAACGATTATGAATATATTTTTGCCTCTTTCTTCAAGAATGAAGGCTCTTCCCTTCTAAAATTCCTTGATTGGGAAGGGTATGAAGATGAAAGTCCTGCATTTTTCCCAAAGAAAGACACTGTTGTTTTTACAAAAAGTGGCTATTCCTCTTATCTGCCCGTGATGAAGGAGTTTGACGAAATCCACCTGTGCGGATTTGATACAGACGCCTGCGTGTACAAAACAGCATTGGATTTAATAGAAAATGATGTCCGACCGATTGTTTTAAAAGATTATTGCTTCAGCAAGAATCAGACTCTTCATGAAACGGGAATGAAATTGATTAAGAGAAACATCGGAGAAAAAAATATCCGTTAAAATCTGAAAAATTCAGATAAAAAATTTTCTCCAACCAAATTTGTTCCTTTAATTTTTTTGTTCAAGGCCTTTCAATCGGAATAGCTTCCGACGGTTTTTCTTTCATCCCGACAATCACAATACCGACTAAAACGGCAAACCCGCCCATCGCTTCCGCCCAAGTGATTTTTTCGGAAAGGAAAAGAGCCGCTTCAACCATCGTGATAACAGGAAGAAGATAATAAACAATCCCCGTCTTAACCGAACCGATTTTCGCCAAAGCACTGTTCCAAGTCAGATAGGCGATTACCGAATTAAATATCCCCAAGTATATAAGAACGGAATACTCTTCCTTTCCCAAAGATGCAATCTGCCCCAAAGGCGTTTCAATCAACAGAAAAGGCAGTAAAATCACAACGCCGACAACCACCGACGCCGACAAAAGAGTTAATTGCGAAACCTCGGGCGGCCTCTTTTTCTGAAGCAGACTGTAAACGGCGAAACAAAAAGCGTTTAAAATCATCCATAAATCTCCCGTGGAAAAATCCATATCCAAAATTCCCGTCGGATGCCCCTTCGTTACGATAATAACAACGCCACATAGGGAAAGAACCGTCCCAATAATTTGATTTCTCAAAACCGGCGTTTTCAAAAAAATAGCTGACAGTATAAAAATAAACACCGGACCCAGCGCGTTTAAAAGCCCCATGTCAATCGCATTTGTTGTTCTGGCCGCCACATAAATCAATGTGTTATCCAGAACAATACCAGTTAATGCCAACCAAACAATAAAAACAAAGTGACTTTTAAGATAAGAAAAATTTTTCTTCAACCCTTTATAAGACAAAGGAAGTAAAATCACCGCCGCGATCAGCCAGCGGCCAAAAGCAAATTCCATCGGCGTTAAAGAAGTTACAAATAAACTGGCTAAAATAACATTAAAACTCCAGAAAAAAACCGCTGTAAAAGCTTCTAAGTATCCTAATAAGTTTTTGTCCTTCATTTTTCATCCTCCCCTTTTGGCAGATTAGCCGGAAAAAAAAGAAAAGAAAATACAACAATAAGATAGGCAAATTTCAAATCTTTACCTTTCTTATATGAAAGCCGACCGTATCTGCATAGAAAATCAGAGGCAAAGCGCGAGAAAGGCCGGCATCCGGAATACCTTCCTTCTCCCAAACTTTTTCTAAAAAAAACTGCCACGGGATTTTATCGCCCGTCAGCCCGACAAAAATTTTTTAACCCTTTATAACTGTGACCACTACGAAAGAAAAATGCATATTTTTGACTTTACACTCTTTTGCTTCCTTCTCATCTCAAACGACAGAGAAATATCCTCTTTTCCTTTTATAAAAAGCGGAGAGAAATTATCTTCCTCTCTTCTCGATGTATGGGAAAAAACTTGACTTTTAAAGGTAAAAAGTTATTCATAAAAGAAAAAAGGCGGTTCCGTGATGATTGGTTATTTAAATAAAATCTTTCTTTTCTCCTTTCTTATAGGAAATCTGTTTTTTTCACCCGCAACTCATGCAGGCGATTTTTTTGAGCGCGTTCGTAAAAACGGCGTCGTCAGATGCGGTATTGACCCGTCCAGCCACACTCTAAGCCGGCCGGGAAAAGACTCTTCCTTTGAAGGTTTTGATGCCGATCTCTGTCATGCACTCAGTCTGGCGTTATTTAATGATACCTCAAAAGT
>CASFRQ010000082.1 GCA_949296785.1 uncultured Alphaproteobacteria bacterium | reverse complement strand
AATTTTCTATAATGCCGTTATGAACCAGCGCCAGCTTTCCCGTGCAATCGGTATGCGGGTGGGCGTTTTCCTCTGTCACGCCGCCATGGGTCGCCCAACGGGTATGCGCAATGCCGTTTTTACCGAAAGGCGCCTGAGGCAAAGCATCGGCCAAAACTTTAATTTTACCGACCCTTTTTATAATTGTCAGGCCTTCTTTTTCCCCGACGCAGATGCCAGAAGAATCATATCCTCTGTATTCCAGTCTCTTAAGGCCTTCAATTAAAATCTCGGAGGCCGCCTTTGCCCCGCAATACCCGAAAATTCCGCACATATTCCGTTCCTTTCCTCTTAATTTCTTCAGATGCTTTTTTACTTTTAAAAAACCAATATCAAACCGGTTTTTCCTATTCAAAAGGAGACAAATAAAAAAATCAATTCAAGAAATTTAACATTTTGTTACAAAGCTTTCTTTTTTTCCTTAAACCATGTCTTGCCGCTTGACTTTTTTCCTCTTTCGTTCCATATTTTTCAACCGGGGAAACAATCAAAAATAAAAAGGGGGAGACACTCATGAAAATTACAAGTCCGGGCATTGACAACTGCGTTATTCAAGACAAATACGGCAAACGGGGCACTCATTTTATAGAAGACATGCCGTCTTTATCCCTGCCCGTTCATATCAGCGAGGCACCGAAGGAAACAAAATCCTTCGCCCTTATTTTGGATGACAAAGACGCCGTCCCTGTCGCCGGTTTTATCTGGATACATTGGCTGGCCGCCGATATCGTGCCGGATAATATCTCGGATACAAACGCGGAAAAAGAGTCTTTGATTGCGGAGGATATCTCCCAAAACAATCCGCCTTTCGCGCAAGGCGTCAACAGCTGGGTTACTTCTTTGGGAGAAAAAAACGCCTCCGCGTACGGCGGCATGGCGCCGCCCGACAGGCCTCATTCCTATGACTTGCAGGTGTTTGCTTTGGACACGATGTTGAATTTAAAAAACGGTTTTACGCAGGATGAGCTGATGGAAAAAATGAAAAACCATATCTTGGCCACGGCTCTGCTTCAAGGCTGTTACGCTGATTAAAATTACAAAAGAAACTCCCCTCGTTTCAGATTATAACGGATAAAGAAAGGGAGAAAAAATGAATACGGCTGTAAAAACAGTTAAACCTTACACTTTTGGCGAAGAAGTATGCAACTCTATCACGCATGGCGTCGGGGTTCTTTTTGGAATAACAATGCTCAGCGTTCTTGTAACGCTTTCGGCTGTTTACGGCAATGTTTGGAGCATTGTTTCCTGTACCGTTTTCGGGATTTCCATGATTTTTATGTACGCGGCCTCTACCTCTTACCATTGCGTCCGCAACGAAAAAGTAAAAAAGACTCTTAAAAAACTTGACCATATCGCGATTTATTACCTTATCGCCGGCACTTACACGCCCTTCCTGTTGGTTTTGATGAGAGGAGTCCTTGGTTGGACATTGTTCGCTATCATATGGGGGCTGGCCCTTTTGGGAACTGTTTTAAAGATTTATTCCACGGGCAGCGGGACAAAACCCTGGTCCATCGGCTTGTATTTGGGAATGGGCTGGCTGATTGTCGTTGCCAGCGGAAGGCTGTTTGAAATCATCCCGGCGACGGCCCTGTTTTTTCTGGTGTTAGGCGGTTTGTTCTATACCTTCGGCGTTTTCTTTTACATTTGGAAAAGCAAAAAGTACACGCATGCCGTTTGGCATTGTTTCGTGCTTTTAGGCAGCTTGATGCACTCTTTCGCCATTCTTTTTTCCTGCGTTTTCGTCGGATAAAAAAGTCAAAAGCCTCGCCGCCGCCCCTTTTTCCGGACAGGTTCAACAAAAACAGGCGGCAAAGGGGCCTTTCGGAAAGAGTACCTCTTTGGAAAGAGCGCCCCTGAGCCCTTCGCGTCCCCCCCGCATTCAAAATCTAAAGAAAGAAAATATCTTGGAAAAACAACTCTATTTTAACGGTTCTTAACGGCTCTTTTTAATACCCTTTTCCAAAACGAAAAATCGCCGCCGGTTTTGAACTTTAATAAAAAGATGCAAGGAACAATAAAGATTCAAGAATCTTTCCCAAAACCAAAAGAAACATTTGCCGAATATCCGGACCGGCCGGCAAATAGCCAGAATATTCAGACTGCTGTCGGCCGATTTCAAGTTTCTTTGACAACGCAAGGGCGGTTTAAAACAGTTAAGAATTTTGAAGATAGGCTGGATAATGACAGGTTGAAAGCTTTAAAAGCTTTCCACTTCTGTAATAACCCGACGACCTTGTTTCCGTACAAAAGAAAACTAAGCTTCCGACAAACTTCGCACCTAAGCGGGAACGATTTTCCCGGCCGGACCGTAAAAACGTTTTTGAAACAAAAAGCTGTAGGCGGATTCCTCCTTGTTGATTTCCACCGTTTCGGCGCCGCGAAGCAATGCCTCTCTGACAAAACCCGCCGCCGGGTACACGGTGCCGGAGGTACCGACTGACACGAAAATATCACAGTTTTCCAAAGCATTTTGAGCTTCATCAAGGAACAAAAGATTTTCGCCGAAAAAAACAATATTCGGCTTCAAAAACCCCTCTTTCCGACAAAAAGGACAAGGCGTCTTCCCCGTAACACTGCCCAATGCCTGAGAAACCTTTCCGCAATTCAAACACACCACCTGGTCAATCCTTCCGTGAATATGCAGAACATTTTCGCTTCCCGCCTGTTCATGAAGCGTATCCACATTTTGCGTAATGACCGTCACATGATACAAAGGAGATTCCTGTAGTTTGGCAATCGCCAGATGCGCCGGATTCGGCCGCGCGCTCAAAACATCTTTTTTCAGCTCGTTGTAAAAAGAACGCACCGTTTCCGGCTGGCGGACAAAAGCTTCCGCCGTCGCCACATCCTCCACCCGGTGATTGTTCCATAGCCCATCCGAATCGCGAAAGGTGGAAAGGCCGGACTCCGCCGAAATCCCGGCCCCCGTCAAAAAAACAATGTTTTTTGTTTTCCCGTTCTCCATTAAAACCTCCGCTGTTTATCCGATATGCTACTTTTTTTGAACAAATGATAAAAGATTTTTTAGGAACACTCAACTTTTTTCAGCCAGAGGAAACCTTATACGGCGCCGAATCTTAAAAAATGAATTCTTCAGACGATTTAAACGCTAAAAAAGAATGTCCGCCGGAACGCGCCTGCACCGCTCCTGCGCCAGCCCCGCTTCTTTTAAAATAACAATTAAATTTTGATAATAAAACTTTATGTTCTGTCTTTTCTCTTTTCATCTTTAAACAAGAGCTATTTCACCTGAATGGCCTATCTTTGACACGCCTTCCGGATTCAATCCGCAGATTGCCCCTTTTTCTTTATTTTTCATTTCCGGAGGATTTTGCTTTCCTCGCCGCCGACCGATAAAAGAGCTTTTCCAGACGGCGCTTTCTGAAATTTAAAGAATATCCCGAAATTGATTTTCCTTCCGAAATACTCTGAAAAAGAAGAGACAAAGGCTTTCTTTAAAACTTTAGCCTCCCCTTCCGCCCTTCAAAATTTCTTTAAGAAGAACGATAGTTTGGGGCCGGAGAACGGCAAAATAAAAACGCCGAAAAACTGAAAAAACGCGCGTAACAAATGCCCGCGTCCATTACCGGATTTCATACTGCCGAAGGGAAACAGAGACGCTTTATTTCTGAAAACAAAACCATCCCCGCTTATTTTTATTTTAAGTTTCCGATTCACAACGACACATAATTCCTTTCCCGTCTTTTTAAACGGGCAGGCATCTCTTCATCAAAAACCTAAATTCATACTTTTCTTATAATTTAATAAAGGAAATAATATTTTTTCATTTTATTTTTGATTGTATAAAAATAAATATGGTATATTATAAGTTTTAAGAAAAGAAATAGGGGAGCTTTCTTTTCTTTCATAAGGGGAGAACGGGAGGGAGGGAAAAATTTTCCCTTCCTTTTTATGATTCGAAAGTAACACTACCTGTGTGAGCAGGCAGATATAGACATACCAGCACAGCCATAAGGCTTGCGTAGCTTTTGGGTTGGGCGAACACAGTTCGGAACGGTTAAGACCATTTGCGTCAGCTAATGGAAGTTTATTTTTTCCTTTTCAAGCATAAAAAACGCCGTGCGGCGTCAAAGAGAAAAACAGAAAAAGGGCTTTGCTTTTTAACAGAAAAATTTGGTAAAACGGACGAAAAAACGGGACAAAAAGGACCCTAAATGAATTTTTTCACCGCCTTTTCAAGCTTTTGTTAACTTATCAATCGTTTTCTTCCTCGGCGGAAGAGGCTTTTTTTCGCCGCCTTCTCAGGTTTTCGTCAACACTGTTTTTCTCAAATGCCGTTCAGGCGACGGAAGCCTTTTAAGTCCCCCGGTATTTTCATCCGAAACCGCCGAAGAATGCGTTATGATACAAATTTTATTTCTGTCTCTTGCGGCATGAGTTTTCAAAAGAGCGTAAAACGCTCGTCTCTTTCTTCGCCGTTTCCTTTCATACGGGGAAAAGAGGACTTTTTCATTTATTTTTCCTTGATTGTATGAAAAAAAATGCTATATCAATATCAAACATTTACCACATCAGAAAGGAATTGACATGACGGAATGTTCCCACGACTGCGCCCGATGCGCCCAAAATTGTTCCGACAGGACTCAGGAAAGCCTGCTCGCCCCTCTCAATCCCAAAGCAAGCGTTAAAAAATCCATTGCCGTCATCAGCGGCAAAGGAGGGGTCGGCAAATCCCTGACCACGGCATTGCTGGCCAGCGCCGTCCAAAGGGCGGGAAAACAAAGCGCCGTCTTGGACGCCGACATCACCGGCCCGTCCGTCCCGAAAATTTTCGGCATCAGCCAAAGGGCGGAAGGAAACGACGACGGTATCTTCCCGGCTTTGTCAAAAACGGGCATTCAAATGATGTCCGTCAATCTTTTATTGGAAAACGCCACGGATCCTGTCATTTGGCGCGGCCCTATCTTAGCCGGCACGGTCAAGCAGTTTTGGTCCGAGGTTTTATGGAAAGACATTGACTTAATGTTCCTTGACATGCCTCCGGGAACGGGTGATGTGGCTTTGACGGTTTTTCAGTCTCTGCCGATTGACGGGATTATCGTTGTCACCTCCCCGCAGGAATTGGTTTCCATGATTGTGGAAAAAGCCGTTAAAATGGCGGACATGATGAAAGTCCCGGTTTTGGGACTGGTGGAAAATATGTCCTATTTTGAATGTCCTTCTTGCCATGAAAAACACTTTATTTACGGAGAAAGCCATTTAAAAGAAGAAGCGGAAAAATACAACATCGCTCAAACGCTCCAATTACCGGTTGACCCTCAAATCGCACGTCTGTGCGACGAAGGACGCATTGAAGAGTACCGGAATAAAGAGCTGGAGGCTTTTGCGGAAAAACTCCTCCTTTCTTAAACAAACGAAAAAGAAAGAAAAAGCGGCGAACCTTTCGGGATTTGCCGTTTTTGTTTATCTCCGGTATTTCAGAGAAAAAAATTCTCCCCTTCTTTTTGCATTTCCGTCAAAAACCAAGACATACCGCCAAGCTAATCCACGTCCATCAGGCGGTCATCTTCCAGACGGATAAAAGAACACTGTTCCCGGACGGGGGCTTTTTCAAAATCTTTTGTTCCGTAGACCATTAAATCAATAACTTTCGGACTGTTGTCATAATTAGTGTGAGCTAAAACAGGATTGACAATACCGATGCCGAAAGCCGAAATTTCCGGTGCGACATTGACGGACACATTCGTCACGGCGGGGCAAACACGGGAATCTATATAAGTATCCGCAAACGCTTGAGGAATCTCATAACTTAAAATATCGTTCGGATCCGTAAAGGCAACAATTTCCATATTTTTGAACAGTCTTTTATTATAATAAACACCGTTTTTGTCGCAGTATGAATAAATCTGGTTATGAACTTTTGGCAAAGGCTTGTCAATCAATAAAATCGGCAATTGGTTTGCCATCATGAACACGGTGACTTTCTTATCCTGCAGCTTATGAACAAACGGTCTCATTTCTTTTGAAGAACGCATATCGTATTTTTCAATTTTATCCATGTTGCTGACAATCGTATCCATTAAAATCTCGCTGCCCAAACTATGCGTAACAAAAAGAATGTTCTCGTCCGCCAATTTTTTTATCCGCCCTTTGTCGGATAAAAAACATGTTTTTGCCTGTCCGTCCGGAATATTCTGCCAATCCGAAGACAACATCCAGCACAAAGCCTGGTCCGAAGAATGGAGTATCAACTGATGCGGATCGGCAAGATAAATCATCGGATCAGGAAGAAGATTATCCAAAAATCCTTTCATCATATTATTAAACGGAACTCTGTTTTTGGAATATTGCTGCGTCATGTCAAAAGACAAGATTTTTTTATAAGGCTGCGTAATCTCGGACCATGTTAACTCATAAAAAAGCATCTGCCGGCGGCCTGTTTTTTCTTGCCACAAAGAGATGCGCAGATTGCCTATCGGTTTGTTTTTATCCTGCTCATCCACCAGTTGGATATTCTTCGGCAACCGAGAAAGTACATCAAAGCCAATGCTTTTCGCCAGATTCTTCTGCAGTCGCATGGAATACCCGGGATAGTGCGTACCGATACCATGAATCATCAAGACCTTCAAAGGTTTTTCACTTTCAAAATGTTCCGAAATACCCTGATAAGGAAAACCTTCTATGGAACAACCGCCCAATGGCTTGGTGTTGGATGCGGCAAACTCCTTCACCAACCTCTTTTCAAAAAAAGAACAGCCGGTCAAAAGGCATATGCAAAATAAAACTCCCCATTTTTTCATAAAGGCGAAGTATACCGAAAATCCGGTTTGTGTCATCCTGAACAATAGGTTTACACCGTCAAAACCGACAAGAAAAAAATTGACAGGCACCATAAACGCTTTTATCTTAATAAAACTTTCAAAATTTTATGCTTTATAAAAAAAGAGGACGACATGACAATAGAAGAACAAAATTCCGATTATAAAAAGGAAAACAAAAAGGCGGAAGAATCCCTTTTCCCGAAAGAACCCGCTCGCGTGGAACACTTCGTTCAAAAAAGCGAAGACGGCTTAACCGTAACGGAGGATTTTAAAAAAGAATTCGTTTTCTTCCCTATCACCTTAACCAAAACAACAACCTATAACAAAGACGGAGAAACTATTTCCGTTAAACTGTATTCCCTGGGTGTAGAAGCCGAAAAAACTTTCAAAGAAGGAACAACCTTTTACACAGGTGCTTTTTACCCGATTGACGGCGTCAAGCAGCTTGATTTTGAGGAAGGCGAAGCGAAGGGAGCATTTAAATCTTTAGAAAAAAGGTATCTCTCTCTGCTTAAAGACAAAACGGCGTTTGAAAAAAGCAAAAATGCGCAAGGAAAACAGGAAAACACTTCTGCCCACCCGAAAATTATCGTCCGCGGCAGCCAGCTGTATGCGCCGCCAACTCGGCAAAACGAGGGGTAATTTCTCTTTTTCCGCCAATGATAAAAAGCCAGTTTTTTTGGTGTAATGAGCTCTCTTTTCCTATAAGGGCGAAACGCCAAAAATTGAGGAGATGCTCGTATTCTGTGTAATAAATGACGATTCCTTTGCGTAAACCGGCTTTGATAATCGGCTTTAACAATTAAACATCATTATGTTTTTAGGTTTTTGCCGGATGGGAAGTTTTTCCTGCCCTAAAAAATCTTTTTCAAATGGAACTTCTCTAAGACAGCTCTTTTACAGGAGATGTTTTTTTATTTTTTCTTTCTCTTTTAAAAAAAGACGGCTATATTAAAGATGCTTAAATATTAAAGGGAGGAGAAAATGGACTTTAAACAACTGATTGAAAAGCGCCGTTCTATTTACGCCATCGGCGCGCAGCCGGGTTTATCCGATACACAGATAACGCAAATCATTCAAGAGGCCTTGAAATACTGTCCGACGGCTTTTAATTCTCAAACGGGGCGTTTGGTTCTTTTGTTCGGAGAACATCATAAAATACTGTGGCATATTGTTCTGGACGCCCTGCGCCTGGTGACGCCGGAAGAAAGATTTGCCCAAACGAAGGCTAAAATAGACTCTTTTGCGGCGGGAAGAGGAACCGTCCTTTATTACACAGATACGCAAACGACAAAAGAGCTGCAAGAAAAATTCCCCTTGTATGCGGACAAGTTTCCCGTCTGGGCGCAACAGGCTTCCGGTATTTTGCAATTCATGGTCTGGACGGCTTTGGCCGAGGCGGATATAGGCGCCTCTTTGCAACATTATAATCCTTTGATTGACGAACAGGTTTATGAAACTTTTCAAATTCCGCAAAATTGGGAACTCGTGGCGCAAATGCCTTTCGGTAATATTTTAGAACCTGCCGGAGACAAAACTTTCCTTCCCTTACAGGATAGAATGAAGGTTTTCGGCTGACAAAAATCCCCCCTTCTCAAAAGGGCTGAAAAGAAAGGAGATAAAATGAAAGTTTTAATGATAAACGGTTCCTGCCGGGCAAACGGCTGTACCTTTACCGCCTTGTCCGTTGTTGCGGATGCGTTAAAAGAAGAAGGCATAGACTCAGAAATCGTCCAAATGGGCGGCGCGCCAGTCAGAGACTGCATTGGTTGTCGCAAATGCGCGGAGCTGGACAACAAATGCGTTTTTGACGACGACCTCGTCAACAAAATCATTGAAAAAGCAAAGCAGGCTGATGGTTTTATTTTCGGTTCCCCCGTTTATTACGCTCATCCGTCGGGACGAATTTTATCTCTTTTGGACCGTGTTTTTTACGCCAGCAGCGCCGTTTTTGCAGGAAAGCCGGGCGCCTGTGTCGTTTCCGCCAGACGCGCCGGAACAACCGCTTCCATAGATGTACTGAACAAATACCTGACAATTAACAGAATGCCCGTTGTTTCCGCCAGATATTGGAACATGGTGCACGGTAATTCGGCCGAAGAAGTCATGCAGGACAAAGAAGGCATCCAAAACATGCGGATTCTGGGAAAGAATATGGCTTGGCTTTTAAAATGCATAGAGGCCGGCCGGGAAAAAGACATAGACATGCCCGCTTTACCGGAAATTGAACGCACAAACTTCATCAGATAACAGAAAATTCAAGGAGTTGAAAATGACAGAAAAGAAAAAAACAGAAAAACAAGAAAAACAAACCCCGCCTTCTCCGCAAGCCGTAAGCGAAAAGGATAAGCTTTTAAAACAAAAATCCACACCGAAAAAAATCGCCAAGATTTTTGCTTTAATATGGATTGTCTGCCTTATCTGTCCTGTCATGTATCTGTTATACGCGTATACCGGCGCCGTAAAAGAGTTTATGGTTGTCAAAGGCCTGGCGGAAGTCAATAACACCTTAACCACCCAATATGAGCAGTTTACGGATTCCCTCTTGTCCGGTATTAACTTGGAAGGATTGTCGGATAAAATCAAAGTCCCGGAATTAAAAACGGATTCTTTGGAAAAAAGCCTGCAACAGATAGAAGCGGCCTCCGCTCTTTTGAAAAAAACAAAACTTGTCAAAACGGATCAGCTGGACAACACCGTTAAAGAGATTGAAGGAAAGATTAACCAATTAAATGCCCAAATGAAGCAAACAGTTGAAGAAGTCCAAAAAACGGTGCAAAAGCAGCTTCAGGCGGATTTAAAAAAACAAATTTCCTCTTTTGCCGGTACGCAGGTACAAAAACAGCTGGGCTTGAGCGACACGGCTTACACCGTTTTAAGAAAAGAAAGCTTCGGCCTGTTCAGCGCGGAAGGAAGAAAAGCCTCTTCTTCCATTTACGCGGAATTGGTCAAAAACAAAGACGGCTTTTTATCCGGCTCTCTTAAAACCGTTGATAAATATTTCGTTTGGGTTATCTGCGTCATTGCGGTTTTGGCTTTGGTTATTCTGCTTATCCCGGTGTTTTTGGTTTTCTGGGTAGCGAAAAAACTGTCCGCTACTTTTGCGGAATGCCCTTACTGCGGCAAGGTGTTTTTATCAAAACAAGGAAAGCTTTCTATTTTGAAAGTCTTAAAAAAATAAATGACATCGGCCGACGGGAAAGGAAACCAACCCGTCGGCTGAAAAATCCTGAACCATAAAACGCCGGTTTTTTTGAAAAAACAATCTCCATTTTCAACAAGCGGAGAAGATAATGAAAAAAAGCATCTCAATACTTTTGTTTACCCTGGCGGCGACCGGATGTACACCTTACTCAAAGGAAAAATTTGACGCTTCTTTGCAAACCTATTTAGGCATGACGGAAAAACAGCTCTTGCTTCAAAAAGGAATTCCGACCAAAACCTACCAGGTGGACAACACAACCAAACTTATCGGATATGTCACGGAATCGGAGGTATATGTTCCGCCCGTGCCGTCTTACCAACCTTATCGGCATCATTACCGGTATGATGATTTTGACATGATGGACGCCGGAGGATACACGGAAACTTACCGTTGCGAAGTTACCTTCACCATTGAACGGGGCATTGTAACGGGGGTTAAGAGCGAGGGGAACGATTGCCTGGCAAAATAGAGGGCGCCTCTTTATCCGTTTTTTGGACAGAGGTTTTACCTTAAAAAGGAAAAAAGAAGGATATTCTCTCCGCAAGAATTAAAAAGAAAAAGACTTTCGCTTTCCAAAATATATCGGAAGGCATGGGAGAAACGGATTTTTCGGTATCTTTTCGGATGGTTTAGACTGCAGGAGGTTTTTGCCGGAATTAAAAATCTTTGCCGGTCTTCCCGTTCGCTGTCCTTTTCAGTACACTGTTTTTGCCGCGTGTATGGCACAGATCAGGTAAATTTCCGGCATTCGTTTAAATAAGTTTTTTATATAAAATCAAGGAGGTTTTATGTCTCACCCTTTAGAACTTTTTCGCTTCTGCCCCAAATGCGGTTGTAAAGACTTTTTACCCTCTTCCGAAGAATCCAAAAAATGTACAAAGTGCGGATTTGAATTTTTCAAAGCGCCGGCCATCGGAACAGCCGTTTTTTTAAAAGACTCTTCCGGGCGCTTCCTCTTTTTTGAACGGATGATTAACCCCGGAAAAGGAAAACTGGGATTTGCCGGAGGATTTGCAAAGGCCGGCGAAACGGTAGAAGACGCTGCCGTCAGGGAAGTCAAAGAAGAAACAAACCTGGATATTTTTAATCTGAAGTTCCTTTTTGACATTCCCAACACATACATTTACTCGGGACTGGACATCACGCCTCTGGACTTTTATTTTGAAGCGGAAATCAAAGATTTTTCCCTATTGAAAACGGATTTAAAAGAAACGGCGCGTACCGTCTTTTTATCGCCGGAGAAAATAAACCTCGGGGATTTTGCCTTTGAATCGGCGAAAAAAGCCGTTAGTAGATTTATCTTAAAAAAATAAAATACTGTCGTTACCCATTTCAAATGGAAAGAAAAATATGAATGAAACCTCCTTCCTTACCGATAAAATAAAAACTCTTATCCCCTTAAACGAACAAGAAGCGGCGGATAAAGAGTCTTTCCTTTTTTTTCTGAATACTTTCAAAGAAAATATCTGGACTCGGGAAAATCCTATCGGACACCTGACAGCGTCTTGTTGGATAATCAATAAGGAAAAAACAAAAGCTCTGATGGCTTTTCATCTTATTTTTAAAAGCTTTGCCTGGCTGGGCGGACATGCGGATGGGGAAAAAGACCTGTTGAAAGTTGCATTGAAAGAGGCGGAAGAAGAAAGCGGCATAAAAACATTTTGCCCTTTAAGCCGTCATATCGCAGATATCAGCGTTCTGGAAGTGCCTTCCCATGTAAAAAAAGGAAAAAACATTCCGGCGCACCTACATTTTAATGTCACCTATATGCTTGAAGCCGACGAAACATCCCTCCTTCGTATAAAAGAGGACGAAAACAGCGCCCTGCGATGGATTCCTTTTGACAATATAGATGAGTTTGTTTCAGAAGAGCACATGAAACCCGTTTATCACCGTCTGATTTTAAAATCAAAAAGTTAACATCTCAAATATTTTTCGCCGGCCGTTCTCTCGTCCCGACACTTCGTCAAAAAAAGAAAAAGATACTTTGTTTTTTTAGCAGACAGCATTCAAAAAATTTTTTCCGTACGCTTAATTCACAAAAAAAATATCCATGCATTGAAAGCTTCGGTCTTTTCCCTCCTGCCCAAGTGTTTTTCCGTTCCGGTCAAAGAATATGGCGTCAAAACGCTCAATTGCCCCTACAAAAAAAGAAGAGGCTCTTTCATCTCCGCTTCCGCTCCCAACGATTCCGACAGATATTTCCCACGGAAGAACTTCTTTAGAAACGACCGTACAAATTTTACCTTTTTTCCATAAGGGAAACTCCTGTTCCAATCATCTGAAACTTAGCATTTATTTTTCGGCAAAAGCTCATAAAAAAACGCCGTCCTTTTCAAAAAGACGGCGATAAAGTTAAAATTTTCCTCTCTGTCAGCGGGATTTTTCCTGCAGGACGGAAGCCATCTCAACGGAACCGAGAGAACGACCGTTTGAGTATTCTTTTGACAATAAATCAACCCCTTTTAACAGAGCGCTCCTCAAAGAAGAGGAAGAGGACCGGTAAAACAAATCGTCATCCAGGTACATACGGCTGGTCCGCCCGTAACGTTCCACCTGAACATTGTTTTTCACATACGGCCTGATATAAAATTCCGTGTTGCGCGGCAGGTAAGCTTCAAAATACTTTTTTTCCCGATAAGACATGGAATCAACCGCCTCTTGAATTTTGGAAGAGTAAAAATATTGGCTGTCATAGGGATAATCCGGAGTTGATGGATGGCAATGACTGTCCCAAGAAACGCTGACGTCCACGGAACTCGCCGCCAAAACCAAAGAAAAAACAGCCGTTGTTGCCAAGAAAGCCTCCAACTGGTCAACCGTACAGGAAACCTGCGGCAAAGCGGCGGTCGCGATTGAAAAAGCCAACACAGTCCCTTTTAACATATTGGCTGCCTTTCTTAAGGCGGGACGAGCCTTTTTTTTCAAAGGAACTTTTTCCTTTTCCGTTTTGACAACTTCCATTTCATCTTTTTTGCGCATTTTCAAACATCCTTTTGCTTCTAAGATATGAAAAGAGTACACGATAAAAAAGTTTTTGTCAAGGCAAATTGTCTATGTTTTTGTATATTTTCTCATCTAAAATTTTTTTCATTTGACCATCAATCCAGCTCATAATCAGTTTGATGACAAATTCCTGCTCTTTTAAGGACAGAACCCTCCCTCTTTCAATTCCATGCCATTTTTGCAGGCACTTTCGGCAACAGGTTGCCGTGGCGTGTTGCGCGATAAAAACGGGATGACCGCGCATCGGCGTCTGTTTTCCGTCATTGGGAATAAAGGCGGGGGACAGTCTTTTCAAAACAAAATCCCTTGCATGAGAGCATATCTTTTCCCTGCCCTTTTCCTGTACATACCTTCGCTCTTGCTCTTTCAAAACAAACCTGGAACGAAAAGAAGAGCAGGCAAGCCTGTCCAAAATATTCTGCATTTTACGCCCCCGTCTTTTATATTT
>CASFRQ010000081.1 GCA_949296785.1 uncultured Alphaproteobacteria bacterium | reverse complement strand
TGTTTTTATGAAAAAATATAATAAAAACCTCTTTTTGAGATTTCCAAAATGGTTGTCTGTCATTGGCTGTTGTTTTATGGTTTTGGGAGCTTTAGGGCTTTTGTGGCAGATGATGTCTTTAAGCCCGTTTGAGGGGATAAGGTTCTATATTCTCGGTTTTTTTAGCCTTCTGAATGAAAAAATGCAGGAATTGTTTGGAATAATGTATTATTTACCGGCTTTATCCATTCTTTTCGTTTTGGTAGCTGCAGGGCTTTATTGGTATTCGGAACATAGGGAAAAACTTTTTGAAAAAGAAAAAGCCTTATTGACAGACGAACAAAAAACCTTGTTTATCCGAGGAAGTTTTTTAAAGGTAATCAGTTATTTTTTATTGGATATGGCCGGTGCTTTTTTGGCCTATTATTTCCCTGGTTCTTTTGACGAAGCAGAAATCACTCTTTTTTTATCTTGCGTTTTTTTTGTGACGGCTTTTTTGAAAAAAGACTTAATAGCTTTGTTTTTCGGTATTTTTTCCCTGATAAGCGTTTTTAATTTAATCAGCGAGTATATGTTTAGTTTAACGCGGGAAGAAGGTTTTTTCTGTGTCGGACATGTGATTTACGGTTTTTTACTTACGGGATTTTCTTTCTTTTTTGAAAAAAATACGGGAAAAAATGGCGAGTGGATGCAAAAAGTCGGGAAGATGTTCGGATGGAGCGGCTTATTCTTTATGTTGGTTTCATTTTATTTTTCTCTGTTTTATTTTTCTTCCATTCTTGCCGATATTATTTTCTTATTCTTGTGCGCGGGCATTTTAATCTATGGTGTGGCTGAAGGTAAATCTGTTTATTACAACTATGGTTTATTGTTTTTTATACTTGGCTTTTATTTTTTGTATTTTTTCCATGTGATGCCGAAATTAAACGGCTCTTGGAATACATTTCTTTTAGGGTTGAGTTTGGTATTTATAGGATGGGTTGCTAAAAAATCCTACCTAGAAAAGAATTTTCCTTCTTCGGGGCGTAAAGAAGCGAAAAAAGAAGGAAACGGTTAGTTTTTTTAAGGAATAAAAATGATAAAAAAAATATTGAACGAATTCAAAACTTTTGCAGTACGCGGCAATGTGATTGATATGGCTGTCGGTATTATTATCGGGGCGGCTTTCGGAAAAATTGTGGATTCCGTGGTTAAGGATATTATGATGCCTCCTTTGTCTTTACTTCTGGGACAGTTAAATTTTGATAATTTGTTTTTTGTTTTAAGAGCCGGAAAACAGCCAGGCCCTTACCTAACGGTGGAACAAGCTCAGGCTGCCGGCGCGACGATTTTAAATCTTGGAAATTTTATTAATGTGACGGTCAGTTTTATTATTGTGGCGTTTTCCGTGTTTATTTTAGTTAAGGGGATTAATACGCTTCGTTCGGAAATAGATAAGAAAAACGAAGAAGAAGAAGTGAAAAAACCGACTCAAAAAACATGCCCTTACTGTTTTGAAACAGATGTCCCGATTTTAGCGACAAGGTGTCCTCATTGTACTTCACAGTTGCCGGTATTAAATGAGAAAAAAGAACATGCAGCGAAAAAAGGGCCTAAACTTTCTTCCGAGAAAGGAAAAAGCGGAGTAAAAGCGTCCGCCCGTTCCAAAACAATGAAAGTAAAATAAGAAAATCTATTACGCTCAAAAGAGAAACCGATTGAAGGGATAGTCTTTCAATCGGTTTTCTGATGCCGAAGGAAAAAACGAACCAATCTTAATTTTAAAATCATCAGGAGATTTTGTTTTTTGAAAAATAGTTTTATCTTTGGTATGAAAAAGGGGCGTTAAAAAAATCAACGAGAACGTTCATTGTCGTTTTGCCAAACATTTTGAACTTCCGCCATACGCTGCAATCTTTTTTCCAACTCATCCATCTCGCGGTTATAGTCTTCAAGTTCGCGACGCAAGTCTTTTAAAAGATTCTCATTTTTAGGCATGTCTTTAAACTTCTTTAAAAAAGCATCAATCGTATTGGGATTGTTTAAAATTTCTTTAAGAATATTTTTTTCGGAAGCGTCCAATACCTGAAACAAATTAGTCAATAACTTATTCATCTGAGTATTTGTTAATTCCGGGTTTTCCGCAAGTTTGTCCTTTAAAAGCTTTTCCATATCCTGAACATCTTTGGGGGTATCCTGATGCTGGCGAGGAGCTTCTTTCATTCCTTTAATGAGAAGTTCCGGTAGAGAAGGATCCTTTAACGGTATTTGTTTTGCAGCACCGACAGCGTAACCAAGATTCTTCAGAAAATTAACGAATCTTTTCTGCCATGTTTTCGGCATTCTCGTAAATCCGAATTTGGTGTTTTGTTTACTTAAAAAGGGATTTTGATAAGAACTGATAAAATTCAATCCCTGATTTTTTACATCATGTTCAAAACCAAGGCATTCTTCGCACCGGATGACATCTTTATCAACTGCCAAAAAGCAGTTAAACAAAGAACAATGATGGGGAAGGGAGTTTAAATCAACGGCCGCTTTTGTTTCTAAAAAAGGACAATCCTTCGGACAATGGCGCGTATCAATCATTTGAAACCTCTTTTTCTTTTAAAACAAGTATAACATATTTTGAAAAAGAACAAAGTAAATTTTTATATTTTATCGGAGATTCTTTGTTTTTTTATTTTTTAAAGATAAATAAAATAAAAACTTGACAAAATGAATGGTGTGGAGTATTTTCTTTATTAAAGAGAGCATTTGTTTTAGGAGAATAACAATGAAAAAGAAAACTCAAAAAGTTGCTAGAGTTGCCGGCGCGGCTCTTTTTGCCGCCGCTTTGGCATTTGGTTTATCTTCCTGTGATAACAGTATCAATGTCAAACATCACGGTCCCGTGATTGTCGTGTCTCCGGATAAGGTGGTTTGTCCGACTCATCCTTATCATGAAGGATGCCCTTCTTTTTCATCATGTTCTTTTCAAAGAGAATAGTTTTATTAGATAAGGGGAAGAAAAATGTCATCTGAAGAAAGAAAAAAGGAATATCTGGCGCAAATAAAAAAGAAGGCTCGTGAAGTAAAGCGCTACGCGATGGTTTTTGGGCTTGCTGTTGGTATTGGGTTGACAGCTACTTCTTGCGATTACAGCATTAATTATGAACACAACGGTCCAACAATTATAAATCCTCCTCCTGCGGAAGAAAATCCTCAGGAACCGAAGCCGGACAAACCGATGCCGCCTGTTGAAAATAAGGAAATTGACCGGATTATTGACAGGATATTGGCGAACTCATCTTCCATTGTTGATGGTTTGGAAGTTGAAACCTTGAGGGGACCATTGCAGGTTCTTGGAAATACGAAGGAAGGACGGGAGGTTTTGAGAAATACTCCTGAATCAATGGGGATTCAAATTGTTCCGTTTGTACAAATTTCTTCTTCCAGGAATGTGGAATATTCTTCGGACAGAAATATCCATACGACAAAGATTTCAAGTCGTCTTTTGGATTCCGATTATATACACCAGGCGCCGCTTTTGCTGGCGGAAACTTTCGTGATGGCGGCGGAACGGCAGTATATTTTTGACAGGTTCCCGACATTGGAACATTCTTTGACGGAACAGGGTGAAAAGAATATGAACCTTTTGACTCAGGCTGCGGTGAAATCTATGGATTACCAGTTGGTGGGAGAGTTGAAAAAATATGATCCTTCCGTTTATACTTACGGTTCTTTTGACTACGAGTATAATATTAAATCCGATGATGTTTGGAATTGGGAAGCTGAGGTTGATTTAAAAATGAGTGTTTTGGCTCAGGGACAGCCTTCTTTAACTCCGGAAGAGAAAAGGTCTCTTTATGCAGTGGCTGTTTCCGATAAAAAAGCGGATTTTTACAGGGAATTTTTGTCTGAGGGAGGTTATGCTGCTGGTAGCTATGCAGATTGGCTGGTTGATTACCAGGTTTCCGGACAAACGCAAAAATTATTAAACGCCTTGTCTTACCATACGCAATATAAGAACCAACGTTTATCTATTAACGAATTGTTTAATGACACAAGAACAGAGGGTATTCGTCCGGCTTCTGAAAAAGAAAACGGCGGCTTGTCCGGTAATGGAAATGGGGATAAGGAACATAACTTTACTTATTCTCCGGAAACGGGAATTATCACTTCCAGGAGTTTTTCAAGGGGAAGGTAAGTTAAGCGGCTTTTGTAAAAAAGGGTTCCGCTGAGCGGAGCCTTTTTTGTATTTAAAAAACATAGACTGGTACGCGCTTCCGAAAGATGCATGTGTGTATGTCAATATAATCAGAAGGTCTAAAAATAACCTTACCAAAAAATGATATTTTATTATGGAAAGAGCGACATACTAAATAATTATACTGCATTTGTTCCAGAATATTACAGAAAAACATTTTAGCCGACCGCCGTAAGGATACAGATTTTATCTTAAGAAATTATAAAAGAAGAAGCATAAGAACAGAAGCTATGCCTCTTCCAGACGCAGGAAGGAATCTTTTTTTATCCAAATATAAGAAGAGAGATATAACGTAAAAAATCAATAAGCGATGATAAGAACTGTTTGCGGACAATAAAAGTTGTTTTCTTAAATAGTTATCGGAACTTGGAGATTTCCTTCTTGGCAAAGAATTCCGCGTTGGGCATAGAGGTGTTTTTTTGTTGTCGTTTTTCTTTTTGAGATGTTATACTAAAAGAAAAAAGAGGGGTGCTTTATGGCAAAGCAGACAACGGATTTTCCAACAATGAAGGAGCTGGTTGAGTTTTTGAACCAGTCTGAACAGTCTTCATCCAAGAGGCAGATCGCCAAGGCTTTTGGCATTAAAGGCGAAGAAAGCCGCGTCCGGCTGAAAAGAGCTCTGAAAGAACTTAAAGAAAAGGGCGTTGTGGAATCAAAAGGAGGACGGTTGGTTTCTTCCGGCGGCGGAACAGACAGAATTCGCGTTGAAATAACGGGACAGGATTCAAAAGGGCGTTTTGTCGGCCGTCCTGTGGAAGGGCAAGAAAGGTTTCTTCAATCTTCCGGTATTGTTTCCGTATCTTCCTCTTCTTTATCCTCCGACGGGCGTGCGGTTTTACAGGTCGTATTGAGGCCGACGGTTCTGAAGCCCGCTTTGAAAGCCGGAGATATTGTTATTGTAAAGCTTCTTCCGTCATCAAAAGGTTCTTTGTTTTTGGAGGGTGAGGTTTTAAAGCGTTTGTCTGTTCAAAACCATAGGATGGTCGGCGTGTACGCAGACGGTAAAGTCCAAAGCGTTGATCGGCGGCTGCATCAGGAATTTTATTTGGAAGGGGCCGGAAAAGAAGAGGTTAAAAAAGGCGATGTTCTCTTGGTTGAAATTCCGACCTTTGTTAAGAAAGGGACAAAAGCGCGCTTTTTGGAAAAAATAGGTTCGGCGCGGGATCCGAAAGTTTTCAGCCTGATTTCCGTTTATGCCCATCACCTGCCGTATTTGTTTCGGCAAAAAGCGGTGAAAGAGGCAGAAAAAATGTCTGTTCCCGTTCTGGAGAAAAGAGAAGATTTGCGCGCTGTCCCGTTTGTAACCATTGACGGCGAAGACGCGAGGGATTTTGATGATGCCGTGTTTGCCGAATTTCTGCCGAATGAAGGAAAAAAAGGCAAATGGCGCGTCCTTGTGGCCATTGCGGATGTTTCTTTTTATGTCCGGTCGGGGTCTGCTTTGGATGCGGAGGCGTTTGAACGCGGCAATTCCGTTTATTTCCCGGACAGGGTCGTGCCGATGCTGCCCGAGGCTTTATCCAATGATATGTGTTCTCTGATGCCGGGAAAAGACAGGGCGGTTTTGGTGTGTGAAGTAATTCTTGATTCAAAGGGTAATAAGGAGAAATATCGCTTTTTCCGAGCCTTGATTCGCTCTCAAGGGCGTTTGACTTACAGACAAGTGCAAGACAGTTTTGACAAGAAAGCACCTGTGGAAGGGTTGGAGGACCGGATGGTTGCCCTTTTTGGAGTTTATGGTCTTTTGGAAAAACAAAGGATACGGCGAGGCGTTTTGGAATTGGATATTCCGGAGCTTGTTATCCGATTGGACGAGAGGGGAAATGTCTCTTCCATTACCCAAAGAGAGCGTTTGACAAGTCATAAGGTGATTGAGGAACTGATGATTCTGGCAAATGTTTCTGCGGCGGAAGCTTTAGAGGAAAAAAATGCACCGGTGATGTACCGGGTACATGAGGCGCCGTCGGATGAAAAACTGTCTCTTTTTCAAGAAAGGATGGAAAGTTTGGGAAAAAGTTTTTCCCAGGCGGGGGAGGAACCGTCCGCAAAAGACTTTGCTCTTGTTTTAAAAGGGGCGTCTCGGGATGGAAAAAAGCGGAAGGAGGATTCTTTCCTTATCAGCGAGATGGTACTGCGCAGTCAGTCGCAGGCTTTTTACAGCCCGCATAATCTGGGGCATTTTGGGTTGGCTTTGAAAAGGTACGCTCATTTTACTTCTCCCATCCGGCGGTATGCGGATATTCTGGTTCACCGTTCTTTAGTGAAGGCTTTTTCCCTCGGTGAAGGCGGTTTGAGCAAGGAAGAGGAGAATTCTTTTGAGATGATGGCGGAACACATCTCTCAAACCGAACGCGAAGCAATGATTGCCGAACGGGAAACGGAGGAAAGATACCTTTCTTTTTTCTTAAAGAAACAGGAAGGGGAAGTTTTTGAAGGGATTGTTGCCGGGGTGTCGGCTTTCGGTGTCTTTGTTCGGCTGGAACCAACTTTGGCGGAAGGTTTTGTCCCGATGAATCTTCTGGGACGACAGTATTTTACTTATGATGAAGCGGGGATGCGTGTTTATTCGGATGACGGCATCTCTTATCAAATCGGTCAAAGGGTGAAGGTTGTTTTAAAAGAAAGCGTTCCCGTTACGGGGGGACTGCTTTTACAAATGTTGGACGACGACGGGAGGCCTCAGGGACGGCCAGAAAAAAGGCATCCGATGAAAACGCAAAAAGAACGTCTGAAAAAGAAAGAAAAAGAGAGTCGGCGCTTGAAAGCTTCTTCAAAAGAGGGGAAACATTCTCGCCGAGGAAAAAAAGGAAAAGCGAAAAAGAAGATTAAAAAATAAGGTCAAGAGGGGTTTTCTCGTATTCAGGAGGAAAGCTCCCTCTTCCAGCAAAAATCAAGCGGGCAACGCAGTTTTCGTTTTGGATTAAGAGTCGGATTTTAAAAAGATAACCTTTCAGAAAAGAGTTAAATGCCTGGGACAGGTAAAGAAGTGGAAACGGAATCCGGAAAAATAAAAAAGGACTTGCTTTTTCCTTTTAAATTTCCTATATATAAAATATAGAAAGATTTCAAATGCCACAGCATCTAAAAATGCTGGGTTATTTTTTTGATACTTGTTTGTAATTTTAAAAGCCTTTTGGCCGGCGGCCAAAAGTGAAAGGAATGAGAGATGGAAGAGAAAGTCCCGATGACGCAGCAAGGCTATGCCAAAATGCAGGAAGAATTGAAAAAGCTGAAGTTTGTTGACCGCCACGAGATTATTGAAGCGATTGAAGAGGCGCGCTCTCACGGCGACTTATCCGAAAACGCCGAGTATCATGCCGCCCGCGAAAGACAAAGTTTTACGGAAGGGCGTATTTTGGAGCTGGAAAGCGCTTTAAGTCGTGCGCAGGTCATTGATACGACTTCTTTATCCGGCAATAAGGTTTTGTTCGGTGCGACGGTGGAATTGGAGGATGAGGAAACCGGCGAAAATTCCACCTATCAGATTGTCGGTCAATACG
>CASFRQ010000080.1 GCA_949296785.1 uncultured Alphaproteobacteria bacterium | reverse complement strand
TGGAAACAGCTTATCTTACGAATGATTTAAAAAAGCGTAAAACTGTTTTTTTAAGTTTTATCTTAAAAGAATTTTGGAAAAAAATGAAACAAGGAAACAACCCTAAAAATCGTACATTTGTGCGTAATTTTAATAATAACGGCCGAATGAAGCCGTCTGTCAACCGCAATACTGTTTTGGAAAGTTCCGGGCCCGCCGGAAAAATAAGGGGCAACGCTTTTCAGCTGAGCGAAAAATATATGGCCGCCGGAAAAGACGCCATGCTTCAGAATGACAGGGTTTTGGCGGAAATCTGCTATCAGTACGCGGATTATTATCATCGTCTGCATATGAACGCTGTCCGTTTTGAAGAGGGAAATAAGCAGAATATGCAGGTTTCTTCCCAAATTCAGGAAAGTACGGAAGAGAAGACCTTGTCCGATGTTTCAAAACAGACGGAGCAATCTGAAAGGCAAGAGGGGCAGACGGAAAAAACGGTTGTTGACGATAAAAAAACGACTGTTTCTGAAGTTGAAGCGGATAATCCGCTTTCCCTTCCTTCCACTCTAAAAAGAGGAAGGAAAAAGTCTAAAGAAAACGGAAATCTTTTTGAACGGGAAGATGCCTCTGTTTTGCCGGTGGTTGATGGGCAAACGGAAAAAGGTACTTTTGAAAACGAAAAGAGTGTTCATGAAAATAGAGGCAGAGGGACTTTAAGGCTTTCTCTTTCTTCTTTACAGGAAGTGCCGGCAGACGGTAAACAATTAAAGGAAGAAGATACTCCCGCGGAGGCGGTTGTTTCTGTTCCCAAGAGAAGAGGCCGTCCCAGAAAAACGGCCGCATAGTTTCTTTTTTGTGAAAAAAGACTGTTTTCAGACGAAAAAGGAGGTTTTTTTAAGAAAAAACGGTTTTTTCCCATGAAACTGTGTCTGAACAGATACAAATTCTTTTAAATAAAAGATGATTTTTTTTAAATCCCTGTTATATTTATAAAAAGCAGGGATTTTTATATGAGGAAACAGCTGTGAAAAAAGGTCTTTTGTTTTTTATTTTCACCGTTTTTTTTATGGCGGCTCTTGGACATGCGGCGACGCCGGTTATTAAAGTTGGGCACCATGTCGGTTTTGACAGGATTGTTTTTAATACGTCTGAAAAAATCCCTTTTTCTATAGAACGCTTTCCTTCTTATGCTGTTATTCGGTTTGAAAAAGCAATAGATATTGATGTTAAAAAGCTTTATGAAACTTTGGCGCCCTCTTTGCGTCGTATTTCCGTTGAAATGGAAAAAAACGAAACCGTCCTGATTATTTCAAATTATCCGGAAGAAAGGCTTTTGAAATATAATACTGTTAAAGGCGCTTTTTATTTTGATCTCTATTGGCCGGAATTGGAACAGTCCTGTAAAACGGAGAAGAAAAGTAAAGATGATGCTCTTGTTGGAAAAAAGGTGGGAACGGAAGAACGGCGGCCCTCTCCCGAAAAGCAGACTTTAAAAGAAAACGGGGAAAAAACGGATATTTCATCATCGGTTCAAAAAACGGAAAATCCGCAAACAAGAGCTTCTTCTTCCCAAAATAAAACACAGGCGGAATATACTTTTATAGATACGCAGACGCCGGACGGTATTCCGTACACGATTTTAAGATTTTTGCAATCGGACAATTTTTATGCTTTTTTCTATAAAGACGGATATTACTGGATGGTTTTCCCCTCCAAGGAACAACGCAAGATTCCGGCCTATTTCAGTATGGACGGCGCTATTCAGGAAATTATTCAGCTTCCTCATAAAGAGGCGTTTATTGTCCGTTTAACTGTTAATCCTGCCTACAGCTTTGTTGAATCTGCTCCGAACGGGGATGTTTATTTTGCTCAAGAGGACTTTTTTGTTGAAAAGGGAAGGGATATGTCTCCTTTTATTCTTTCTTCGGAAAAAGGGGTTGAGTTGGAAATAGATGAGCATACCGCTCCCATTCGTTTTTTGGATCCGATTGTCGGAAACGAGATTATTGTCCTTCCGTCTTCAAAAGATTTTCTGAAAGATAAATATTCTTACGATTTTATGGAAACGCTTCCGTCGGAACGAGGAATTGTTTTTATTTCAAAGACAGAATACTTTGAGGCAGTTCCGTCCGAAAACGGTTTTATGTTTATTCCTTAAATGGTAAAAAATAGAAAAGCCGGCTGCCGTAAGAATGGAAACGCAGCCGGTTTTTTTGAGGTAAAAATGTTTCTCAGTATCTGGATACTTTTCATTTTCCCAGAGATATTCAAGCCATTTTTATTTGAGAAGGGACCAAAAGGCAAACCAAATAAAGTAACTCCCGCAGAAGGTTATGAACGCGCCGCGTAAATCTTTTTTGAAATCATGCCGACGCGGATTTTTTCTGTTTTCCAACCTTTCCAAGGTAAAATTCGGGAAAAAGAAAGTCATAATAACAAAATAAGTAGGAATAAAAGGGACTTTTTGTCTGACTGTTTTGGCTTGTTCATGTCCTAATTTCATTTCAGGAAAATAAAAACAATATAAAAAGAATAATAAATATAGAGCACTTAAATATCCTTTATATATCAGATAAAAAAGCGGAGTTAACAAGACAACAAAAGGTGGAAATTGTAGGTACAATACATAAACGGGTTTTTTTACCTCAAAATAAGGAGTGAAAGAGTTTTGCATAGATAAAAACATAAATGTTGTAAAAAAAAGTAAATAAAATCTAAAGGAATATATAAATTTTGTTGTAGAGTATATTTTTGATTTAGATTGTATAAAAGCTTTATATCTTTTCCTGTTAAATAAAAAATCCAGAATATAAAAATCTTTCAAGGGATCTTCCGGTTCTTTTTTTTCAGGAGAGGCCGATTGCTTTTCCTGCTCAGGCATTTGTTCCGCTGAAGGCACTTTATCCCTCTTCCATATTTTTTCCTGAAAAGTCAAAAGTGTTAAACAAATAGCAGCCATCAGAAGGATGAAAAGCAGCATTTTGGCATTGATGTAATCTTTATTTTGGATATAAAGAACAATAGAAAAAAAGGCGATAAATCCGTAGGTTAAAAAATATGAAAGGGGCAAGACTTTTTTTTTAGGCATACTGGCTTTGAATAAAATGTAAATTATGTTTTGTAAAATAAACAAAGCGATTAATAAAAAAATCAAGCTGGAAATATAGTATTCTAAGGTCATTGCCCCTCCAAAGATTTTAAAATTACATTCTCATTCTATCATCTCTTATAATAGAAGGAAATGTTTTTATTATATCATTAAAAATATCTTTTTGTTTCCCTGTAAAATGCGAAGGTATTTTTGTTTTTGATAAACCTTTAGAACCTCCTTCTATTAAAATATTTCCTAGAATTGTATTAAATATCTCATCTTTTATAGATTCTAAATGGCTTTGCGTATTTCCTTCTCCGTGTCCAAAACCAGATACTAAAGCAGATACTCCATCATTTGCATAACCTACCATTTTAGAATTTAGTCCAGGTATTTTAGATATACTTAAAACTTTGTTAAATGGTGAAATAAGTGAAGAAGTAGTTTCTGCTGCTAAACTAGCCATGGGGCTTCTTTCTTGAGCTTTTTCGTATCTCTCTCTTTCTTCATCACGTGCTTTAACATATCCGCTTACTAATGTTTCTTTTGTAGGCATTCTGCCAGTTAACACATCTGCAATTGCATAACCTAAAGCTCCCATAATACCGTTAAATTCATCTTGCAAGCCAAAAGTGGTACCTTGTAAAAAAGAAGTTCCGGCATCTTGTAAAGTATCTAGCTAAGAATCTTCCTCTTCTGTCTGAGGAGTTGTTTTCTCCTTCATTTTTTCTTTTTCATATAAAATTCTGTTTTGTGTTTCATTGAATTTGTTTATTTCCTGTAAAGAAGGCCATTGGCCGTTATTTATTTTATCTTTCATCGTACTTTGATTCATATTATATTTTAAGTCTAATCTTAAGTCAGAATCATAAGGACTGAATGATAAGAAATTTTCCTCTTCAGGAATTTGTGATTGCAGAATTTCTCGTGTGTTCCAGTTTACTGGAAATTGATTTTTATTATACATAATATTCTCCATAAAAATTAAAGTTATAAAAAAAGCTTCCTTTTTCAATTTTGAAAAAAGAAGCGCTTAAATAAAAAAAGAGTTTTTAATAAAACTCTTTTAGTCCCACCTCACGAGGTAGTATATCAAAATATATCATCTCATTTAATTCTTGTCAAGAATATTTTTTATTTTTATTCTTTATAAGGTAAATAACGCCGCCGAGGAAAGATAAGGCAACGAGAGTCGTAAAGAAGTAAGAAACATAGGTCATAAAGTTATTCATTTGGGTTAAGAAAGCAATATCCTCCAATCTTTCTTCATTTTGAAACAAATAAATCATCCCGCCGATACCGATAAAAATATGGACATAAGCGTACCACCCGATGCAAGACAGCAAAAAAGCAAGAGTCGGAAACTTTTCTTGTGTTTTTTGTATAAAAGAGGGAACTTTGTTAAAAAGAAGAAAAAGTAGGCAAATAAAAAAGGCTGTATCAATAACAAAAATAATATCAGATATTATCCCCTCTTGTGGAAGATAAGACAGAGGAGCCTCCAAAGCAACAGCCCATCCACCCAAAATTAAGGCATCTTTTGAAATCAGTTTCATTTTTCTCTCCGTTAAAGATAAGCTATTCTAGCATATCTCACAGCAAAAACAACCTTTTGTTGTTTTTTGGTGCTCGGATTTTTAAACAGGATATCAAACAGATTAAATAAAAGTGTTATTTTAAGATATAAACAGTTTGGACAAATTATTTTCCGATATGGCCGTGAAGCGTTTTATAGACCGCTTTTACTTTAGTCATGACTTCATCTTTTCATTTTCCGAACGAATTTTTACCGCTTCAATGACAATAAAGGCCAGTGCCGTCTGCTTTGTATCCGATAAAGAAAGATGAATTTTTGCCTCATATCCCTGAGGGCATTTTTCCCGCAGCCTGTCTAAAGCGCACCCTGTTATGAACAGTTCCGGTTGGCCGGAGGGGAGGTTTCTGACCTCAAAATCCCGCCAGGAAGCTTTTTTTCCAATGCCGCATCCCAGCGCCTTGGAACAAGCTTCCTTGGCACAGAATCGCGCTGTATAGGCGCAAAACCGTTTTTGTTGTTCCGCCCGTTTTGAAACGGTCGCGATTTCATGAGGAGTAAATACTCGCTTTAAAAAACGATTGCCAAAAGAGTTAATAGCTTTTTCTATTCTGCCGATTTCTTCCTGATCAATACCGATTCCCAAAATCATGACTTCACCCTTTGGACAAAGCTGACGAGAGCGGAAGCGTTAAACGCTGTGATGATATCCTCCAAAGAAGCGGCGCTCATTACATCAATATCCATGTTTATTTCAATAAAACCGCCCGTACTGTTGACTGTATTCAGCGCGGTGATATTCCCTTTGTTCTGTGCGACAATATTGGATATGGCACCTAAAGCACCCGGTGTATCTTTTAAGACAATTCGCAGGCGGACGGCGAATCCTTTTTCATTATAACGACTAAGCGCTTCGTCATCCCAAGAAACTTCCATCCATCGTTCCGGCTCTTTTGTATATTTTTTCAAGACAGGACAGTCTTCCGTGTGGATGGTAACGCCCGTTCCGGTATTGACGATGCCGACAATCTTGTCCCCCGGCAGAGGGTGGCAACACTTCGCATAATTGACAGCCAATCCGGAAACAAGGCCTTTGATGGGCTCATTGTAGCGTCCGGTCGGCTTTTTGTTTTTCTTAAAGACATTGACGACTTTTTGAAAAGTTGTCTTGACTTCCGGATGGATTTTTTCAAAAACCTCTTTGGAGGAGATAAGACCCGCCCCGATGGCAATAAGCAAGTCTTGTACGGTTTCCTGTTTGAAAGAAGAAAGAATTGATTCGGCTTCTTCCGTAATTTTTTTCTCGGCATAATCCAGCTTGTTCGCCTGATACAATTTTTGTAATTGACTCATGGCTCCCGCTATAAACATTTCTCTTTGTTGTTGGCGGATAAATTTGCGAACGGCGGATTTTGCTTTCGGTGTAACGACAAACCTTTCCCACTCGGCGGACGGCGTTTGTGCGTTGGAAGTGAGGATTTCCACCTGGTCTCCGTTGGCCAGAGGCGTTCTTAAAGGAACGATTTTTCCGTTGATTTTCGCCCCGACGCAATGATCCCCCACCCCCGAATGGACGGCGTAGGCAAAGTCCACGGGCGTGGAATCTTTGGGAAGCTCTATCAGGTCGCCTTTCGGCGTAAAGCAGAACACCTGGTCCTGATACATGGCCATTTTGGTGTGTTCCAAAAATTCGTTCGGGTCGCTGGATTGTTCCAACAACTCCACCAGTTCGCGCAACCAACGGAACTGTTTGCCGTCGGCTTTAAAATCCTTTTGCTTATACTGCCAATGTGCGGCAACGCCCAGTTCGGCCACCTCGTGCATTTCCGGCGTTCTGATTTGTACCTCTACCCGTTGTTTAAAAGGGCCGATGACACCTGTGTGCAAAGATTGATAACCGTTTGGTTTCGGTGTGGAAATGTAGTCTTTATACCGGCCGGGTACCATCGGATATTTCGTATGGATAACGCCTAATGTATGATAGCAGTCGGCCACCGTCGGAACGATAATCCTGAAAGCCATGATATCGCATATCTGTTCAAAAGTGATGCTTTGATTTTCCATCTTACGCCAGATGGAATACGGCTTTTTTTCACGGCCGTAAATTTTGAAGTCCAGGCCGGTATCTTTCATGTCTTCCGTGAATTTTTCAATAATTCTGGGAATGAGGTTGGAATCTTTTTCCCTCAGAAAATTCAGGCGCGTCTGAATGGAGGCATATTGTTCCGGATGGATTTCCTTAAAGGCCAAATCCTCCAACTCATCCTTCATCTTGTTAATGCCGAGCCGTTCGGCCAAAGGCGCGTAAATATCCAAAGTTTCTTTCGCGATGCGGTAGCGCCTTTGCGGATCCTTGATAAAGTGCAGAGTCCGCATATTATGCACTCTGTCCGCCAGTTTGACCAAAAGAACGCGGATATCCTCGGACATGGCCAAAACTAATTTACGCAGGTTTTCGGCCTGTTTTGATTTTTCGGATTGCAACTGAATGCGGGAAAGTTTCGTCACACCTTCCACAAGGGTAGCAACCTCTTTGCCAAACAGGTTTTCTATATCGGCATGGGAAGCACTGGTATCTTCAATCGTGTCATGGAGAAGCGCGGTGATAATCGTCGCGTAGTCCAGTTTATATTCCGTTAAAATGCCGGCGACTTCCACAGGATGGGAAAAATAAGGATCCCCGGAATCCCGTTTTTGCTGCCCATGCATTTTCATCGCAAAAACATATGCACGACTGAGGCCCTCCTCATCCACATTCGGATCGTAAGCTTTTACCCGTTCAATGAGTTCGTACTGCCTCAGCATGTTTCCCTCTTAAGAAATAAAAAAGAGGGGCGTTAAATATTTTCGCCGTCCGCTTCAACGGAAGAATTTTCGTGAGAGGCCAAATCTTCGGTGATTTCAAAGCTGTCAGCTCCCTCAAAATCGGCGGCGGAAGCGACTTCCTCTTCATTCTTTCCCATCAGCTCAGCCTCAACGGCTTTTAGATCTTCGGCATCTTCCGGAGTTTCTTCGGCCGGGACGAATTTTTGCAGTCCCGTCACCACCTCTTCGCGGAGAGCATCCAAGTTCAAAGTATCGTCGGCAATTTCCCTTAAGGAAACGACCGTGCTTTTATCATTGTCTTTATCTATGGTCAATGGTGCTCCGGCATTGATATCCCGAGCCCGGCGGCTGGCCAAAAGAACCAGTTCAAATCTGTTGCTTACTTGTTTTACACAATCTTCAACGGTAACGCGTGCCATCTTTTTTCCTCTGTTTTGTTAAATTTGTTTTTACTTGTTTCTTAAAAACTGTCATAGACAATTTTTTCAAAAAAAGCAAGAAATACTTGTTTTTCCCCCGAAATTATTGTTTATTATACAAAAAGAATTTCGGATTTTAAAGTTTAAAGGAAAATGTCAATGACAAAAAAATATTTGGTAACCAGCGCTCTGCCGTACATTAACGGGGTCAAACATTTGGGGAATCTGGTAGGCAGCATGCTGCCGGCGGACGTGTACGCCCGTTATTTAAGGCAAAAGGGGGAGGAGGTCCTTTATATCTGCGCGACGGACGAGCACGGGACGCCCGCCGAAATCGCCGCGGCCGAGGAAAAAATGACACCGCGGGAATATTGCGACAAATACCATCAAATCCAAAAAGATATTTATGACGGTTTCGGCATCCGTTTTGATTATTTCGGACGGACTTCTTCTGAACAAAATACTGTTTTAACGCAGCATTTCTGCGAAAAACTGGTTGAAAACGGCTTTATTGAAAAAAGAATGACCAAGCAGGTGTACAGCCATGCGGACGGCCGCTTTTTGCCGGACAGGTATGTGGAGGGAACTTGCCCCCACTGCGGTTATGAAAAGGCGAGAGGGGACCAGTGCGATAAGTGCACGACTTTGCTGGATCCGACGGAATTGATTCATCCGCGGTCGGCGATTTCCGGTTCCGAAGATTTGGAGGTGAAGGAAAGCGCGCATCTTTTCCTTTTGTTGCCGAAATTGGAAAAAGAAGTAACGGCCTGGATTGACGAAAAGGAAAAAGAAGGTCTTTGGCCGGCGCAGGTGGTGTCCATCGCGCGTAAATGGATTAAGGAAGGCTTGCGGGAAAGAGGCATCACCCGCGATTTGAAATGGGGCGTTCCCGTTAATTATCCGGGGCTGGAGGATAAAGTCTTTTATGTTTGGTTTGACGCCCCTATCGGTTACATTGCCGCCACGAAACAATGGGCGGACGAAGACCCGGCTCATCGGGATTATATGGATTGGTGGACGGAAAGCCCGGAGACAAAGTATGTGGAATTTATGGCGAAGGACAATGTCGCTTTTCACACGATTTATTTTCCGGCAACTTTGATGGGTAGCGGGGAAAACTGGAAAAAAGTGGATGTTCTGAAGGGGTTTAACTGGCTGAATTACTACGGCGGAAAATTTTCCACCTCTCAACATAGGGGGATTTTCGCCGACCAGGCTTTGGAAGAGTTTGACGCCGATTATTGGCGGTACTGGCTGATGGCGAACGCGCCGGAGTCGGATGATGTATCTTTCAGCATTGAATCTTTTGTCGCGACGGTGAATAAAGACCTGAACGATGTGTTGGGAAACTTCATTAACCGTGTTTTGAAAATGACGGCGAAGTCTTTTGGTGACGAGGTGCCGTCCGGTGGTTCCTTCGGCCCGGAAGAGGAGAGGTTGTTTCAGGAGTTGGACGGTCTTTTAAAAAACTATTCCGAAGCGCTGGATAAGCTGGAATTTCGGAAAGCTCTGGGCTTTTTAAGAGAGCTGTGGGTGGCCGGCAATAACTATATTGCTAGGACGGAACCTTGGAAAGCCGTGAAGGAGGATAAGGACCGCGGCGCGGTTATCCTGCGGACGGGATTGAATTTAATCCGGTTGTACGCGGCCGTTTCAAAGCCGGTGATTCCGGGGGCTTGCGAAAAAATGGCGACGGCGTTGAACTTATCGCCTGAAGAAGAGGCTTGGCCCGATAAACCGATGAAGGAATATCTGGCTCAGTTGCCGGCGGGACATGCTATTCACAATATTGATCCTTTATTTTCCAAGATTTCCGATGAACGCGCCGAGGAATTGAAAGCCCGTTACGGCGCCGGGGAAGAAGGGGAAAAGTAACCTGACTGCTTTCGGCGGTTTTCTCTCTTCATTGGTTTTGGTTGTCCGGTTCAGAAAAAAGGAAAAATCTTTTTTTTAAGTTTTTCAAGAAGTTTAAAAATATCCGGATGAAAAAAACGTAAAAGGACGATGAGTCGGGCGGTTTTCCGTAATGACGGAACGCCGCCTGTTTTTATTCGGGAAAGATATCTTCAGATAAGAAAGACAGAAGGGGCGGCAGATTTAAAAGCGCCGGCGTTTTTTTGTCTGATACTTTATGAGTTGAATGTAACGTTGTCAGTAATAAATAAGAAGATGCAGGTGTTCCTGCCCGGTCTTGAGGGGACGAAGCTTTGGAGAAAGAAGCGAAGTTCTGATGAACTCATCTTTTTGCGTCAGATATAAGAGGCCTATTTAAATGAAAAAAGGGCTTTTCGTAGTAGAGGGAGGCCGCTTTCAAAGCGAGGAAAGGATGTCTCAAGGATTTTGGCATTGAATAAGCGGACGGTTTTGTTCCAGCGTTTCATTTTTTCAGATGTTGAAGTCTGTTCAAACCTTGTCCGTTTGATTTTTTCTGTTATTTTGCCGGCTTTCCCCCTTAAGTTTGATAAGAAACGGCGTTAAAGATAGCGTGCTAGCATTAAGAAAAAAGTTTTTTTAAGCTGTCTTTGGAATATTTGGAGCGCATAGCTGAAAGGTAGCAAAGAAAAACAAACAGAAAAGAACAATTAAAATATCCTAAAGAAAAACGGCGGTTTTTGGGCTTAAAATATAAAAGAGAGCTTCTTTTCCCGGTAATTTTTTCATGTTGAAAGAAAGCATAAGGGAGGGATAAAAAATTCCTGTCAAAGTTTTGAATAATTGACAAATATTTCCCGTTTATTGAACTTAACTTTTTTTTACTGAAGGACGGTTTGCCAAGAGTTTTTTGAATTCAAACCGAAAACGAAAAGAAAAAGGAGCTTTGATAAAAAAATTCTGTCGGTGATAAGATACGGAAAATAAAAAAGTAAACGGGATGAAAGGTAAAGACAGAAAAATCTGATGAAAAAAATAAAAAAGATTTGTCTGTTTCATGTTGACGGGGAACGCAAAAAATATCGGGAAAGGCGTTCCTCTTGTATGCATTTTCTCTTTGACAGTCAATACGGGTAAGCCGCCTGGAAAGAACTTTCCCTCTTTCGTATTGTTTTATTTTTGAAGAAAACACGAAAATACAGGTACCTTTTAACTGTCCTGCGTTCTCTTTGGAATGGAGCAAAACATTTTTGAAAATGTTCTTTAAATTCCACATATATCTGTTCTTTACGGCCTTTTAAAGGCAGTGTTAAAAAAAACGAAGAAAGAGACATTCCTCCTTCTTCTTTGCTTCTCCTTTTGTGGAGATACTATGGAAAGAAAAATACCTGAAAAAGGAATAACCCTCTGATTTTGCTTTGTTTCAATGCAAAACAAAACAAAGCGCGATGGTCGTTAACCGTTTTATGAGGCTTCTTTTTTACATATTCTTTTCGGAAGCATGCTGAGAATACCCAAAAAGATAAGCCTCAATTCCCTCTCTTTCCTCAGGCAGATACGTTTTTCGGATAGATCCGCCAACAGGTTCCGTCGTATTTTAAACGGAACGCCGATAGTCGCCGTTATTGAAACTTCAGCTAAAACCTAAGCCGCTCTTTGAAGAGCCCTTCTCTGCTGCGTGGCGCGAAGTAAGACCTGTTGCAGATTTTCCTTTGAATGAGTGGCGAGATGCGCCATGGAAGCTCTTTTTTCTTGAAAATATGCCTGCCGGACAGCCAACAGCCTTTGCCGTTTTTGTTTTTGCGCCGCTCTTAAAGACGGCACTTCCTTGATTAAGGAATGAATAAGAGGTTTCCTTTCTTTCGGTGTTTGGGGCGTTTCTTTAATCAGGCCGATTTTTTGCAGCATTTCAAACAGAACGCCGAAGAATCCCAGCTGTTTTGTCCCTTTTCCCGGAATTTGCATTTCTTCTTTCTTAACGGCCGTATTCTGCGGAACAGCGCGCCGCGTTTCCGCCTGTTTTTGCAAATACAGGAGTTTTGTCAGAAGCGCTTTTTGCTTTTTTTTCAATTTTTCCTGTTCCAAAAGCGGAAGGTGGGACGCTTCTAAAGAATGGGAAACTTCCCGGTACCTTTCGGCGGTTTCATGATAAAAGGAGGAAAGGTTTTGTTTTTGCTGCATGGCTTTTTTACCCTTCTTTTTTGTTACCGGATATTCCCGGTCAGGGAAGAAATAGTCGTCGCGCCGATAGTTGTCTTATTGGACGCAGGCTTGGCATCCGTTTGCGCGCCGCCGCCGGCGTTTGTTTCTGTCGGCTTTGTTTCAGCTTTCGTTCCTTTTTTGCCCAAATCTTCCGTTTGAATCTTTTTAACGGATTTTACGAAAGAATCCAACTTTTCCAAAATATTCGTCCCTTTTTCAAGAACAAGTTTTTTCTTACGGTCGTCAATCTGTTTTTTATGACCGTCTGAAATGCCGGGGATGCTTTTTTGTTTTTCCAGATGTTTGATGTCTTTAAGCGTTTCGTTAGCCTTTTTTAAAGTCGGAACGCTTTTTTCTTTATCCGTGGTCAACGCCTGTTCCATTAACTTTTTCTGCGTTTCCTTGGGTAATTCTTTGAATAAACCGATAACTTCCCGCATTTGCGTCAACTTCTCATTCATGTGACGCAACCCTTCGTTATCCCGGAAAGGATTCTTTTTTTCGCCGGTTTCCTCTTGAGGGCGCTTATTCGGAATAATTTCTTCTTCGGCGCGTTTTTCCTGCAAATTCGGAATTGTTGGCGCCGTTATGGTTAAATCGTCGGCCGTTTGGATATTTATCTGTAATGCTTTCGGAAACTCTTCGGCAATGTCTTCCAATGTTTTGGTAAATTCCTCAACCGTCGGCATTCTGTCTTCTTTTAAAGAAAGCTTTTCGTCGTTTTTTTGAGGCGTTTCCTGAGCTCGTTGAGAACGGGCGGCTTTCGCCTCAACCGCGTTCGCCAGAATGTCTGCAGAGGAAACCTCCGTCTGTTCAACGGACGGAATATAAGAAGGCTCGGGCGCATAAACGGTAAAACCGGCAAATGCTTCGGATTGAATGGCAGTATCTTTTTCAGACAAAACAGAACTGCCGGAGTTCTCTTTTAAATAAGAGGACAGCGCCATTTTTCCCCTCCTGACCGTCGCCGGATTGACCCAATTGAGGCCTATCCCTTTTTCTGTATATGTTGCCGTGTTAAACATGAGACACCTATCCTTACACTTTCAGTGTAAGCAAAAGTCCTTTTTTTGTCAATAAGTTTTTTTAGTTCTTGTTTTCTTCCGAGCCGCTTGTTTCGGAAAGCCTGGCTAAATAAGGCTTTAAGAGGCTGTCTCTGCTCATGATATGACCTAAAAACCATACTTCCAGAAAGTGGGCAAGACGGACGGCAATTCGGACTTTTTCTTTTAAATCCGGCGCGTATTCAAATTGTTCGCGCATTTCCGAGATATTTTTAATAAAAACGGCATGGCTTTTAATATGAGCGTCCGTTCCGTGAAAGGAAACTTGTTCCATCAGTTTT
>CASFRQ010000079.1 GCA_949296785.1 uncultured Alphaproteobacteria bacterium | reverse complement strand
CTCCAATCCCTGTTTCTTCCCAAAGTTCCCTTAAGGCGGCTGTTTGAACTTCTTCCCCTTCATTGATGCCTCCTTGCGGCATTTGCCAGGCGTAAATGGCGTCTTCGGGTAAATCGCTGCGTCTTCCCATCAGGATTTTCCCTTTTTTATTAAACAGACAAACGCCTACATTTTCGCGATATCTTTTTCCTTGTGTCATATGAAGGTCCTTTCTTCTAAAAGGGAAGTTAAAAAGCGCCGGTGGAAGCCGGAATAAAATTAACAAGGGACGAATTTTCCCTCATGAAGGATATAAGTTCGTTTATCACCAACGGAATTGCCGGCACAACTAAAACGACCCTCTCGCCCGGATTTAAAGATTGTAAAAGATCTTGAAAAGCCTGATGCACGGCCTCCTTCGTGAAAGGTTCTCTCAAAATGTCATCGGCTTTATCAATCAAGAGATATGAATCCTCCCTGACAAGATGGGATAAATACCTGTTGTTAAGGACGAAAAGCCCTGCCGCCGTGTGCGTGTCCAGCATTTCCTTCAGGGCGTCTGCCGGAAACTGCCGAACGAAAGAAAGATCTACCAATGTTTCATGTCCCTGTTCTCTTGCCTGACGCAGAAAAGGTTCAAACAGAAGAGTTTGAGGGTTAAAAGCCAGGGTCACCTCCGGCATGGAAGAATTGATAATTTGCTGCGTTAATGTTTCCTGCAGTCCGAGATTGGGAATAATAACGGCGATGTTCGGTTTGTCCGGGACCAGTTCCGCCGGCCTTTTATAATCAATCGGCCGCATGTTTTGTTGAACCAGGCGGGGCGTTAAAGCTTCGTTTTTCACCGGCGATAAAAGAAACGGGAACACCGGTTCCGGTGTCAGGTACTCGTCCGTCAAAACGGGAAGAGAGGGACCGTCCGATTCCGGTTGGGATTCTTCTTGAGTTTCATCCAAGACGAGATTTTCCTCCGGCGAAAGATTTTCTCCTTCAACGAGAATCTCTTCTTCTTGTTCTTGAAGGGAAATTTGAACGGCATCCCCTGATTCGTCGGCTTCTAAAGGCTGAACAGGTTGTTCCTCAGAAATTTCATCCATTACCTGCTGCCTGTCAAAAATGTTCTCTTCACTCTCCTGTTCTGTCATTCGCGTCCAGGCAGATATTTCATCTGTCGGCGCCAATTCTATGATGATTGTCTTTGCGGAAGGATTTTTGTAAACGACGAGCAGGACGGTTATTCCGAACAAACAGGCAAGACAAACGGCGGCCAGAAAAAATTTAAGGACGGAAGATGTTCTTTTATTCATTTTTATTCTCCTTTTTCATCGGTTTTCCCCGGTTGTTTTAATGCCTGTTTCTAAAAAGTCTGCGATTTTCAACAGGTTGTTTTTTCTTTTTCACTCAGAATACCTTTCTGCTTTGTTCCGGTGCTTTTTATTGACGCTTTTTGAAAGTTTTTTATTAAAAACTCCGCTGTTTTTCGGTTCTTCATGACTGTTTTCCCGATTTTCCCCTTTCTTTTCCTTTTACCGGTCAAAGATTTCTCTTTTTTGCCGAAGAAGAAAAAAGTAAGACAACAGAAGTTTTTTATTCTCCTTTTTTCGTGAGATGGCGCTTTCTTTCTTTTTTATCATTTTTACACCCGTCTTTTTCCGGCTTTCGGCGTTGTCCCGGCGGCCTTTTTCCATTTCTTCTGTTCCTTTTGCTTTCTTAAACACAAAGGCCGCCGGATGCTTGATGATTAAGACTCTATTCCTCCGTGTTACTTGTTTCTTCAAGACTTTGTTTGTAAACGGAAATGCCGGTTAAAATATCCAAAGCACGATTCAGCTGATAATCTTCCTTTTTATCATCCTCCGGTTTGGCGACGTCATTGACGCCGTTCTTTCCCGTTGGATCCGTTTCGTTGGCTTTTTTCCCTTCTTGAGAGCTGATGGCGCCCGGCAGGTTGGCCTCCGTCAGTTTTAAGGTGGATTGAACTTCTTCAATTTTGGCTTGTTTGATTAAAATGTCCGGTTCAATTCCTTTAGCCTGTATGGAACGGCCCGAAGGCGTATAATAGCGCGCCGTTGTGATACGCAAAGCGCCTTTGCCTTCAAGAGGAGAGACCGTCTGGACGGATCCTTTCCCGAAAGAAGTCGTCCCGACAATCACCGCCCGGCGATGATCCTGCAATGCGCCGGCGACGATTTCCGAAGCGGAAGCCGATCCTTCGTTAATAAGGACGACCAAGGGGAGTCCGTTGGTTATGTCTCCGGTGGAAGCATTGAATTTCATATTTTCTTCCTGTCGTCTGGAACGGGTGGAAACGATTTCCCCCTGCTCCAAAAAGAGATCTACGACACCGATAGCCTGATCCAACAGACCGCCGGGGTTGTTTCTCAAGTCAATGACATAGCCCAGAATCTGTTTTTCTCCGATTTTCTTTTTTAAATCTTCAACGGCTTTTTTTGTCATATCCGTTGTTGTTTCGGAAAAAGTCGTGATTCGGATATAACCTATGTTCTCTTTCGCTTCTTGTTTGACGCTTTGAACCTTAATCATTTCGCGAGTCATGGTGACATCAAACGGTTTTTCATCTTTTCGGCTGATTGTCAAAGTAATTTTTGTATCCGGCGCGCCGCGCATTTTTTCAACGGCTTCGTTTAAGGTCATCCCCATCACGGCCACGCCGTCAATATGCGTGAAATAGTCGCCGGGTTGCAATCCTGCCCGGAAGGCGGGCGTGTCGTCCATCGGCGAAATGACCTTAACCAGACCATTTTCCATGGTGACTTCAACACCCAGTCCGCCGAACTGACCGGCTGTTTGTTCCATCATGTCTTTGAAAGATTCTTCGTTCAGATAACCCGAATGCGGATCCAGAGAGGAAAGCATACCGTCAATGGCCGCTTCAACTAACTGACGGTCATTCACCGGTTCAACATAATCTTTGCGAATTGAATGGAAAGCCGAGGCGAACATCTGTAACAGCTCATAAGGGTTTTCCGTCGGCGGTTGCGGTATCTTTTCCGCAGAAAAAGCGGTTCCCTGTATTAAAATGAAGGTAAGGGCGGCAATTGATGTCAAAGCTTTTTTCATTCTCTTTTTCCCATTTTTTTACTTTTTTATTCTTTGTTTTCTTTCCTATTTTTTTGCAAACCATGTCAACGGGTCTACCGGCAGGTTGTTTTTCCTGATTTCAATATACAACGAAGAAGGTCCCTTTGTCGACATAATCCCGACGGGTTCCCCCGCCAAAAGGTTTTGCCCGGTAACGGCATCTATCCTCTGCAAACCGGCCAATAAGGAATGATACCCCTGCGCGTGCTCAATAATCAAGAGGTTTCCGTAACTTTTAAACGGACCCGAAAAAAGGACGGTACCGTCGTAGGGGGTGATAACCTGCGCCGCCGGCCGGCTTTGGACGAGCATTCCTTTTGAAAATGTTTTTGAAGCATTTTTTGAATGGAAAGTATCCACGATTTTTCCTCTGACGGGCAGGGGAAGCTTCCCTTTTTGCGCTTCAAAAGCGCTGGCGGGCTGCTCTTGTATGGAAGATTCCATTTCCACTTTGTGCTTCATAATGGAGGTTAAGGAAGCTAAAACCATTTTTTGCCTCCTTTCCGCGTCAATACGTTTTTTCTTTTCCGTTTCCAACTTGTTAAATAATTCTTGCAGGTTTCGCGCTTGGGCGGCTAAAGCATCCGCCCGTTTTTTTGCTTCTTTACTTTCCAGTTCAAAGCGGTTTTGTAAAACGCTTTTTTGGCTTAAAAGCTGCGTCATCTGGGCATGTTTTTCTTCCAGTCTCTGGGAAGCGATTTTAATCTGGGCCGCTTGCGCCCCGATAGCAGCTTTCAGAGAACTGAGAATATTCAGGTTGTTTCGTAGCTTTTCGGCGGAAGACTCCAACGGTTTGACCGTTTCTCTTAAAAGAATGGCGCTACGGATCGTGTCTATGGGCGGCATCGGTTGGGCAATCAAAGATTCTACGGGACGAAGCGCCAGTCTTTGCAATGCGACGGAAATTGTTACAAGTTGTCCGTCTCTTGACTGCAAACTGTTTTTGATTTCCTGCTGGCTTTTTTGCAGGGACTGGAGATTTTTTTCAAGACGGGAAAGCGCTTCTTCCTGTTCTTGGATGGTTTTT
>CASFRQ010000078.1 GCA_949296785.1 uncultured Alphaproteobacteria bacterium | reverse complement strand
TATTTGGCTGTCCAGAAGAAAACGGATAAGCTGAAGAGTCCTATTTTGTGCCTTGTCGGCCCGCCGGGGGTTGGTAAGACTTCTTTGGGGCAGTCCATTGCCAAAGCAACGGGGCGGAATTTCGTCCGCGCGTCTTTGGGCGGCATGCGGGATGAGGCGGAAATCAGAGGCCATCGTCGTACTTACATCGGCGCGATGCCCGGCAAGATTATTCAAAATATGAAAAAGGCCAAAACTGTCAATCCGTTGTTTCTTTTGGATGAAATTGACAAGGTGGGGCAGGATTGGCGCGGAGACCCGTCTTCCGCTTTGTTGGAGGTATTGGACCCCGAACAGAACAGTTCGTTTAACGACCATTATCTGGAGGTGGATTATGATCTGTCCAATGTGATGTTTGTAACAACGGCGAATACTTTACAGATGCCGCGGCCCTTGCTGGACAGAATGGAGATTATCCATGTTCCGGGCTATACGGAGGATGAAAAGATTGAAATCGCCTTGCGTCATCTGGTGAAAAAGCAGATGGAGGCGACAGGGTTGAAGGAAAGCGAATTTTCCGTTTCCCGAGAGGCAATTCAAGAGCTTATCCGTCGTTATACGAGAGAGGCCGGCGTCCGTAATCTGGAGCGGGAAATTGCCAATCTGGCGCGCAAAGCGACAAAGGAAATCCTGATTGATAAAAAGGCGAAAGTTGAAATCACGAAGGATAACTTAAAGAAGTACGCCGGAACGCCGCGGTATGATTTCGGCGTGGCGGAATTGGAAGACCAGGTCGGCGTGGTAACAGGGCTTGCCTGGACGGAAGTCGGCGGTGAGATTCTGTCCATTGAGGCGGTAACAATGCCTGGTAAAGGGCATGTAACCGTAACGGGACAGCTGGGCGATGTGATGAAAGAGTCCATTGAGGCCGCCCGTTCTTATATTCGCTCCAGAAGCCTGCATTTCGGTATTGACCCGATTGTATTTGACAAAAACGATATGCATGTTCATGTGCCGGAAGGGGCAACGCCGAAAGACGGCCCATCCGCCGGAATCGGCATGTTTACGGCTTTGGTGTCCGCTTTGACGGGGATTGCCGTTCGCAAGGATATCGCCATGACGGGCGAAATCACTTTAAGAGGGCGCGTGCTGCCTATCGGCGGGCTCAAGGAAAAGTTGTTGGCGGCTTTGCGAGGCGGTTTGAAAACCGTTTTGATTCCGAAGGAAAATGTCAAGGATTTGGACGATATTCCTCAGAATGTTAAAGACGGCCTGAAAATCATTCCGGTCAGTATGGCGGACGAAGTGTTGAAGTTGGCTTTGGTTAACGAGCCTGTCCCTTTGACAGAGGAAGATGTCCGCCACCGTCGTTTGGAGGAAAAAGCGGCGGAAAAGAAGGAAAAAGAGGAGATTGAAGCTCTTTAAACTTTTAAACTGAGTTATACTTGAAAAAAATCTTTTCAAGGAAGAGGAGAAGGGGGGAGTGCAAGCCCCCCTTTTTTAATGTTTTTTTGTCGGCAATCTTAAAAACTGAAAGAAATAAAAGTGAAGAAACAGCCTTCATAACCAAAGGAAACGGTATCTTCCAATTTATGTTAAAAGAGCAGATTATTATCATGTTCTTATCATCATTGAGCCATCTTTTATATGTTCAAAAATGGCGGAAAATAAAAGAAGCGGCAAGAGGCAGAATATTTCCGGTTTAAGTTTTGGTTTCCGGAATTTTTCCGCCTTTTTATTTTTTCACGCAAGGTTTTTCAGAAGGTTATGATGATTCTATAATAAAAATTCGTTTTTGAATATAAAAAGCGCTCGTTTTTCTGTCTTTTAAGGACTTTGATGTACTCCGAAAGGAGAGAAGGCAGGAAAGCCGAAGGAAAGCGGGAGCCAAGGTTCAAACGGGATTTTCGGCAAGAAAAAAAACGGAGAAAATGTTGTCTGAAGAAGACCGGCGAAGGGGGCAAAAAAGTGTCAGTGAAAAAGGACGGATGCGGGCATCGGAGGAAATGCCGACAAAAGAGGGCTGTTATGACGACAGAAAATAATTAAACGGTGGTAGGGGGATTAAAAGAATGGCTGGTAAGAGCATCGGAGGAAATGCCAACAAAAGAGAGGGCTGTTTGAAATGCCGGAGGAAGGCAGAACGGTAAAAGGCGTCGGTATGAAGATCGGTTTTTCCAACTTTCTGTGGAAAAACTTGGAAGGACTGTTTTTTATTTTTACCTCTATGTTGATTAAGGTACGGTACAGCTGTCTTAATGTGAATTTCTACCGGCAAACACAAAAGGTATGAGCGTGTTTGAACTTCATTTGTTTGGCATCAAAACTTCATAAGTATTATGACTGAGCTAGGATGTCTGTTTTTGTCTGTTTATGTAAGGAATGGTATTTTTGAATCATAAAATGCGATGAGACGTCTTTCCGGTTTTAACCGAAACGGAAGTCGGAGATTATTGGGGAGGCTGGGTTGTCTTTCTTCTTGGTTTCGCGTAGATTTAAAGACAGAAGGCAAACTTATCTTTCAACTGCTGTTGAAATTAAAACGAGGTGGGTTTATGAGTTTAAATCTGTTTTGCTGTAAAAAGAACGCTTCTTTTAAAACCGTTGCAAAAGTTTAAATCAAATCCCTCTCATTCCTGCTTTTCGCTTATTTTTTCTTTTTTCCTTTTCTTTTCGTCTTCTTCTTTTTTCCGAAAAGCAGTTTTGACAGTAAAACTGCTTTGCTTTTCTTTATTTTACGCTTCGGGCAGAGAGTATTGTTTGCAAATCACCGTCGGTCTGTCCGAATAAAAAGCGATTCTTTTGAAAGAAGGAAAAATAGGCGGAAATCTTTGAAAATATCCAAGAAAAAAGCAGATTTTAAAAATAAAAAAACAATAAAAAGAAAGTTTTTGGAAAAAAATCCGCTTTTTTTTGGAAAAATAGAGGTAAAAGCACGAAAAAAGGATAAAAAAAGCCTTGCTGAGTGAAGATTTTTGTTGACGAATGGGATTAAAAAGCTTTAAATTCCAACTATGGTTCAAAACTTGGACCGTACTTAAATTATGGATTAACAAAAGAAGAGGAACTCCTCAAATGAATAAAAATGATATGATTGCAGAAGTTGCAAAAAAAGCTGGCCTGTCAAAAACTGACGCCGCTAAGTCCATTGACGCTTTCGTGTCCGTCATCACATCCGCTTTGAAAGCCGGCGATGATGTCCGTCTTGTCGGTTTCGGTACTTTTGCCGTTTCTGAAAGAGCCGCGACGGAAGGCCGCAATCCGCGGACCGGCGAAACAATTAAAATTCCGGCCAGCAAACAGCCGAAATTCAAAGCCGGCAAAGGCTTGAAAGATGCCGTCAACAAATAAGTGTTGACAAGTAAGAAGCGGCCGGTTATACTCCGGGCGCTTCTTGTTGTGGGCGATTAGCTCAGTTGGAAGAGCATCTCGTTTACACCGAGAGGGTCGGCAGTTCGAACCTGTCATCGCCTACCATTTAACACTCCCGAAAGGGGGTGTTTTTTTAGTTATGGATTTCTTAATAAATAAAGAAGATTTTATTGATTTGAAGACGGAAGGTAAACTTATCCTTCAAGTATCTGCCGAAATTGAAGAGGGACGAGCGCATGAATTTAAAGCCGTTTTACCGCAAATAAAAAAGGCACTTCTCGGAAAACCGTTGTAAAAGATTTTAAATCAAGCCATTTGGGATAATTCATTTGAAAATGAAGAGGTTTTGGTTACTCTTCAAAATGTACAACAGATTTATTTTGAGTATTTTACCTTTCTTATCGGTGAAAAAATATTATCCATAACCATCTATGAACCTAGGATGTATCATGTTGAGTTAAATACATCGAAACTTCGGAATATTTATGAAACGAAGGGGCTTTTCTATAAGGATTGGCTTCGCCGTCATTATCTTGATAAAATGGATTTCAGAGATATTTCCCATATATACTCTTTTTTAATTGGTAAGACGGTGACGGATATCTCCATGAAAACGGAATGAGACGATGTCTTAAAAACATTCACAATTCATTCGTCCAACGGATACGATGGTCGGCAGCCAGAGTTTCTGGGATGGTTGAAATAAAGAAATAGAAAAATAGCCCAGAAAGGGATAAAGAAGCCAGGAAACATAGACAGCTGAGCCGGCAATTTTAAAAGCGGAGAATTTTTTGCGGCGTTTTTCAGTCTGTGTCCGGGACGGAACGGTAAGACAAAGACAGGGACAGAGCGGTGTTAAAAAAGTGGTTTTTCAGAAACCGGCAGGGTAGGGCGGTTGCGGGCGTAAGGGAGTCTTAACGGTAAAAGAAATCAAACCGGTGTCTGAACTGAGGAATTGCAAAGAACGGCCGGAGGGTATGAAAAAATAAAGCCTTGCTCCGCAGGCTAAATGAGCGGGAAGTATGTAACAACAGGAGGATGTTAGCCGTCTAACCAACCGGATAATCCTTTTATTGAGATTTTATAAGATTGAGAGATTTTTCTTTACAAAAAAACAGAGATTGAAAAAGAAACGGGATAATCTGCCGGGGAATTTTTGATTAAATAATTTCCTAATTCGTTACAGCTTTGACAAACATGTCACAGGATAAGAATCAAAGATTTTCATTCCTTTTATCGTTTACGGCTTTGTCGGTTGAACGGAATACTCCCTTTCGGAGGACGGAACACTGCCTCCGGCTAAAGAATAAAAATATAAGGCTGGTTACAGTAAAACGGACAGGATTTTTTGAATGGCGGAGTCGCTTTTTATTTTTTTATAAAAATAGGCGCGTTCTTCTTCCGGCATTTTTTTGCCGTGCATCATCAAGCTGTTGTATGTCCATTTTGCAAAGTCTTTTTTTACTGTTTCATACACGCCTTCTTTCTCCATAAAATATCCGGCTTCTTTAAAACTTGTTAAAACATCGTCCATTTTCTTTTCGGAATAACTGCTTTGTGTAATGGAATCGTCCCTGATTCTATAGTAATATAAATCATAAGGGGAAATCAGAATGCTTTTGGCGCGAACGAAAGCTTTTGCGTTTGTCGCCACATCTTCAAAATAAACGCCTTGTGCGTAACTTAAACGATTCTTTTCCCAAAAGCTTCTTTTATAAACTTTGTTCCAAGCACAAGGAATAATAAACATTATCTCTTTTAATTCTTTGTAATCGGAATATTCCCTCTTTTTGAAAGAAGAAATATATTCCGACTTTAAAAAAGTATTATGGTTTTCATGAAATTCTGCAAACCCGAAAATACACATATCCGCCGCCCTCTGCGTTAAACGGGAATGTATTCTTTCCAATGCGTCCAGCCTCAGCCAGTCATCACTGTCTACAAAAGCTAGATATTTCCCTTTTGCTTGTAAAGCGCCGATGTTTCTGGCTGCTCCCAATCCTCTGTTCGGTTGTGTGATTATTTTTATCCGTCCGTCTTTTTGAGCAAATTGATTTAAAATGTCCCCGCATTTGTCCGGCGACCCGTCATTGACACAAATAAGTTCAAAATTCGTAAAAGTTTGGTTGATAATGCTTTTTAAACAAGTTTCTAAATATTTTTCAACCTTGTAAATCGGTACAATAACGGAAAAGAAAGGATTTTCCGCTGTTTTTTTCTGATAAGCTATCTTTTCCCCCGCCAACAGAATCGTACTTTTAAAATCAATAAAAGAAAGCGTCAAAATATTATGACAGGCAAAATATTCCAACAGTCTGGTGTAAATTTTGGAATCCAAAAGCGCTTGTTTCGCCCGCAGGTAATTTTGCGTTTTCATATAGAATTCTTCCAAAACTTCCCCTGCTGTTATCCTTAGAAGTTCGTTGCATTTTTCGTATTCCACCTGAAATAAGGCATATTTGTAATAGTCAAAAACACCGGCCTCTTTCGCTGCCTTTTCCATTTTTTCAAAAGTGTCAAATACGGTAAAGACATTCCGACCGAAAGTCTTTGTGACGGACGAGTCGTTTTCTTGGACATAAATATAATAACATTCCATCGTCGCCTGGATTTTTCTGGCCTTAATAACGGTTTCAAAATAAAAAAGAGTATCTTCAAAACTGTTATTTTCCAAAAAGCGTATTCCGGATTCTTTTAAAAAGGTTGTTCTGTAAATTTTGTTGTAAACACTTTGATTTCCAAAGAAAAGAGACTTTATTGCCTTATGCCCGAAAACCTCTTTCCCAGTGACGGGACAGGCAAATGTCGCCGGATACATGAAATATTCTGAACTTCCTTTTTTTCCGATATATCCGTTGAACATAAAAATATCCGGACGGCTTTGCCCCCCATATTCCATAAATTTCTCGTACAATCCGGGCAGAATATAATCGTCCGCGTCAATAAAAGAAATAAAATTTCCAGTCGCTCTTTCAATCCCGGCATTCCTCGCGGCGGAAGCCCCCTTGTTTTCCTGAGATATAACAACCAGCCTTTTTTCTTTTTCCGCATAAGTACTTAAAATTTCCAGACTTTTGTCCGTGGACCCGTCGTTAATACAAATAATTTCCAAATTTTTATGAGATTGCGAACAAATACTGTCCAGACACCTTTGAAGATAAGGAGCGGCATTATATACAGGAATAACGACGGAGATTTTAATATCATCTGAAAATGAGGAGCTCATGCTAAACCCTCCGGTAAGGTTGATTAAAGACTCCAAAAATTATGCTGAAAAAAAACGATAAAGGCAACCAAAAATTTTAATAAAATCAAAATAAAGTACTTGACGGGGGGAGGGGGGGGTAGTATGATGGGAAAAGTAAAAGCAATTTTCTCAAAAAAGGAGAAGAAGTGATGAAAAGAGTTCCCCTCAAAAAACAACTGACGACAACGGCATTAACGGCGGCATTGATGATGAGCACGGCCCTGGTGACGCCGAGAAGGGCGCTGGCGCAAGAGGCGGTACCGTCTCTGCCGTGGGATGAAGGGTTTGACGCTTCAAAGCATGCGTATGATATCAAGAAGATAGAGTTGACGAAGGAGCAGTATGAAGCGGCGATATCCTCCGGGGCGCAGGATGTGTTTGCGTACAGTGAAACGGATGAAACGGGGAAGCTGACGACATCATATTATCAGATAGAGCTAAAAAGCGATTTGTTGGAAGAGGGTACGGCGGACGATTCCCTCTTTTCTTTTAAACAAACGCAGGAAGACGGGACGGTCAACACCGTTTATTATAAATATGCGGGGACATTGCCGACGGGGACAACCTCATATTATATTGGCGAAGATGCGACGGAACAGACAGGTTTGTTGAATAACTCTGACAACCATGTGGCGGGCGCGGACATCCACGGCGCCGATGGCCCGGAAAGTAAAGGGGTATTGAAGGATTTTAAAATTACTACCACGAAAGGCTCTTCTTATAACAACAGGAATAATTTTAAAGAAGGTCTTATCTCTAATTCAAACACATCGTCTCAAATTAACAATATTTATGCAGATTTTATTAACAATTCAATTT
>CASFRQ010000077.1 GCA_949296785.1 uncultured Alphaproteobacteria bacterium | reverse complement strand
TGATTAACGCTCCTTTGATTATTTTTTCCTTTGCCCTTTTAGCCGACCTGATGATTCAGGTTCAACCGGAGGCAGAATCAAAGAATACCCACAGAACCATCCAAGACCGATAAACAAAAGGATAAAGACACGTAAGAAAGACGAAGGATTTTTCCGACTGCCAAGAAACCGATTTACAGGTTGGCAGAGTGAAATGCAATCGCCTTTTATTTACTTTTTTTCTTTTTCCGTTCCTTTTAAGATAGGCGACCAAAACGCAAAACTTTATTTATTTTCTTTCTTCTCTTTTTCCTTTAACAGGATATGGCGACCCAGACGCAAAAGACCGGCGCGCAATTCCTCATCTTCTATTTGATTAGCGACCTGCCGGATATAATCTTCCTCATCCTGTTTTAAAACAGCTTCCTTCTTGACGGGGGGTAAGACAGGCTTTGAAAAAACAGCGCCCTGAGTGATTTTAACCTTTGAAACGGCTTGATAACCGAACATACGGTTGACTCTGGAAATAACGGCCTGTTTTTTATACTCCATCAACAAGGCGAAAGAGCCGTCCGCCGCTTTCACATGCAAAGTTCCGTTCGCCTGCTGCCCCCTCGGATAGGTAATCTTTTCGGGACGAACGCCCAAAGCCAGCTCCTCCCCCGCAATATCGCCCCAGGAACTGATTAAGTCAAAAGAAGCAAATCCCTTTTTTCCGATGAGGGGCTTTAAAATCTTCCGCATTTCCCCGGTAAAGGACATCAGACCTTTTGCCGTACGCTTATAAACAACATCGTCGGACTTTTCTTTGTCTGGAAGAGCGTTTGACTTTTTACCTGCCGTTTCTTTCTTTTTAAAACCGGCCTCATCTGAGACAGGCTCTTCCGCCTCACTTTTCGAAAAAGGGAAAGCCCGCGTTACCTCTTTCTTTTTTGAAGAGGCTTGAACGTTCACCTCGTCGCACCCGTTTTGTTTCGGAGCAGAAGAATCTTTCAATCCTTCAGGATTTTCGCCCTTTATCCCTAAATGAGTTCTTTTCCGTACTTTCTCCGAAAGCTCTCCGCTTATTCTTCCTGCGTTTTTTTCTTTTCCTTGAAAAAAAAGAGAACTCTCCGCTTTTTTCACTGTTTTTTCCACTTTTCCGCTATTTCTTCCGCTTTTTCCGCCGTACCGGCCTTTTCTTTCATTTTTAGCCGGCTTTTCCTTTCGCTTTTAAAAGAGCTCCCGCCACTTTTTATTCCCTACCACTTTTTGTGTTTTTCCAGGAAAGAGAGGGCGAAAGCTTCGTACCTTTCCTCCTCCAGTTTCAAGCGGATTTCCCGCATCAAATCCTGGTAATACTGCAGGTTATGCCAAGTCAAAAGCATCGGTCCCAAAATTTCCTTCGCTTTAAATAAGTGATGCAGATATCCGCGCGTGTAATTGCGGCAAGCGGGGCAGGAACACCCTTCGTCCAAAGGCCGATGATCGTCCGTATGGCAAGCGTTCAGGATATTCAGCGCCCCTTCCCGAGTAAATACTTTTCCCGTGCGACCCGACCGCGTCGGCATCACGCAGTCAAACATATCAATCCCTCTTAACACGCCGCCGACGATATCCGACGGCGTCCCCACACCCATTAAATAGCGCGGCTTATCTTCCGGAATAAAAGGTGTCGTCGCCGCAATGGTGTCAAACATCATCTCCTGCGGTTCGCCGACAGCCAACCCGCCGACCGCGTACCCGTCAAATCCGATATTTGCCAGGGTTTTAGCCGACTCGGCGCGCAAGTCCGCAAACACGCCGCCCTGAATAATCCCGAAAAGGCCGTACCCTTCCCGGTCAACGAAAGCTTCCCGGCACCTTTTGGCCCAACGCATGGACATCCGCATGGAATCGGCCACTTTTTTCTTCTCCGCCGGATAATGCACGCATTCATCCAAGCACATGGTAATATTGGAATCCAACAAATGCTGTATTTCAACCGATCGTTCCGGAGTAAGAAAATACTCCTGTCCGCTTAAATGGGAACGAAAACGCACGCCCTCTTCCGTGATTTTGCGCAATTTGGAAAGGGACATGACCTGAAACCCGCCGGAGTCCGTCAAAATCGGCTTCGGCCAGTTCATAAACGCGTGTAATCCGCCAAAAGCGGCCACCCGTTCCGCCGTCGGACGCAGCATCAGGTGGTAAGTGTTGCCCAATAAAATCTCCGCCCCCGTGGAGGCGACGGAGTCCGGCATCATTGCCTTTACCGTGCCGACGGTGCCAACCGGCATAAAGGCGGGTGTCTGAATCGTGCCGTGTTTTGTGACAAGCTCGCCCCTGCGCGCTGCTTTTTCTTTCTTTTTCAAATGAAATGTCAGCATTTTTTTATCTTTTCACCCTTACATAAAATCCTTTAAAGATAATGATTGATTGTTTTTATTTTGTAGTTTAGTA
>CASFRQ010000076.1 GCA_949296785.1 uncultured Alphaproteobacteria bacterium | reverse complement strand
TCTTTTTGGGATTTAATCAATCTCTCCCTTTCCACCTTGTAAATAATGGTAAGGAGCATGCCCGCCTGTATCATAACCACTCCCCGAGCGAAGAAATGAAAATATCCTGTATAAAAAAACAGAGATTTTTCAAACAGCTCTACCATCCAAAAGATATAAACGACAGCCGCCGCCTTCCAGTTCCCTTTATAAACCAAATACAACAAAGGCAGATACACTATAGCCCATGGAATAAAGTAATGGGTTGTTTCATATCTTTTATAAATAAATCCAGCTTCAAAAACCGGCATTGTATAAAATAAAACAACGCTTATCCCAATATATGCGATAAAAGCAATAAGCGCGGGATAAGCTTTTCCTTGCTGACGCTTTATCAGTGCCTTCCGTACACATTCCTCTTTCGGACAGAACAAGTAAATCGGATAAATATCCGTCCTTTTGGTTAATTTTCTTCTCCATCCCAACAACTTTGTTATTACCGCCGAAACATAATATAAAACAAACCACATCAACAAAACAGAAGGAGAAATATATAAGCAAGGCTTACATAAACCAACAATAAATATAAAATTATCTAAAGAAATTCCTTTTATATAATACGCTATTATCAGAAAGGTTGAAAATGCCGTTAAAACAGAAAGAATGAAGTATTTTTTTAAGAAAATCATCTGAAACAGAAAATAATATGTTAAAGTAAACCATAAAAGGACAATTTCATAATACTCTATAAACACCTCGGCTCTTAAAAAGGGAACGCGTCCAAAAAGTTGTAAATTAAACAAAGAGAAAAAAATCAGTCCAAATAAAGAAGTGTTTACCATTTCTATCCTTTCTCTACTTATAATATACTTATATAATAAGTATTTATTTTAAGCAATATTTTTAAGTGAAAGAAGGAAAAGATTTCCTTTTCCTTCTTCATTTTTTACCTGCTTATAATACTCCATATTTCACTCAAAAATGAAGGTTCATAGTTTTCTATGACATCATAATAATCCCCTCCTTTTTCTTTAGCTTCTCCCCTGGCATCAAGCAGGCACCGAATGATAGATTTTGCTTGCCTTTTACAATATTCCTCATCCTTTCCTGCCTCCAAACATTTTTTTAAGGACTTTTCCTCTTGTTCTTTAATATATTCATCATCTTTTGCAGCGGTATAAATTTCGTCTCCATAAAACAGTTGTCCTCCATGAATATTGGGATCATATACCTTGCTTGAATTTACCAAATCAGAACAAACGGAACTCCTGCGTTGACCTCTTGAAACATCCAAACCCAGTAACAAATCATATATAGGAATATTTTCATTCTGTTTTGCATAATTGGAAATTTCTTCAGAAGTCATACCTTCTGTTCCATAGTGATAACCATTCTGAGCCAGGCGAACGGACGGAGAAGAAGATGCCGTTCGGTTTCCGTTCAGATTAAGACTCGCTAAAACTTTACCCCCGGAAGGATAAAAGCTTTCCGACTGCTTTATTTCCATTTTCCTTTCTTCTGACGGAAACCGATAATTATTCGCCCTTAAAATCTTAACCAGGTCTTTATTATACGCATCCGCCGCTTTACGGTACTCAGGGGAATCGTCCGGCCGTTCATTGTCCATAAATTTTCCTTCTTTATGACGAGACATCATTTTTCGTTGGTCGGAAGGACTCAACCCTATCATATATTTTTGTAAATTCATAATTGACATTATATATTCCTTTTCTTCAATGTAAATAAAAAAATAATCTTCAGTTGATAAAAGCGAATCGCTTTCACCAACCTTAACAGGATTATATCAGATTTAATTATGATTGTAAAGAATAATTTATAAAATATATGCTTTTTAGACTTCAAATTAGCGTAATAAAGCTCTACTTTCTCTTTCCATTTTTAAAAAATTCTAAGGGGATTTTTTCACAACATTATATTATTCTTTTTCAGAAAGCCGATTTTTTCTTCTATTTTAAATAATTTACATCCGCATTAATATCTTTCACGACTTACAAATATCTAAATTATTCGGAAATCTTCACCGTTATCCTCACACACGGCAGAAGATTCCTCAACACTTCCGCCTTTTCTCTTCGGACCGACGGATGCCTCCATTCACCTCTTCTCTCTTTTTTTTAATTTTTTTATTTGTCTTAAGATGTTCTTAAGTTTACCGTTTTAAAGTGACTTTGTAACAAAAAAGTCTTATGAATAAAAAAAGGAGAAAAACATGAAAAAAGCATTATCACTTTCCGTTTTCGTTTTGGCCCTCGGCTTAACAGGCGCTGCCTTCGCCCAAGGCTTCCAAGGACAGAGTTCCCCCACATCCATGCCGATGGGAGGATTTAAAGGACCGGGACTGGCCCCTTCCACCGTGGAACAGGCCCTAAACTTAAGCGATGACACTGCCGTTGTTCTGGAAGGGAACATTGAACGTAGTTTAGGCGATGAAAAATACTTATTTAAAGATGCCACCGGTTCTGTCACTGTTGAAATTGACAACAAAGACTGGAGAGGAATTACGGTGACACCGGAAGATGTTGTCGTCATCCAGGGTGAAGTTGACAAAGATTTCTTTAAAACCGAAATTGATGTTGATACAATCAGCCTGAAAAATAAATAAATCAAAAAGGCTAAAAATGCGTGTGCTGTTGATTGAGGACGATTCCCTTATCGGGGACGGGTTAAAAACCGGACTGGAAAAATTGGGCTTGAGCGTTGATTGGTTCCAAGACGGAGAAGATGGGAACGAGGCTTTGTTTCAAGCGCCGTACGATGTCGTCGTCCTTGATCTCGGTCTGCCGGGAATGGACGGGATGGAAATCTTAAAAGACTGGAGAAAAAAAGGAAAAAAGGAACCCGTTCTTATCTTAACCGCCCGGGGAGACGTAGACCAAAGAATTGCAGGTTTGGATAGTGGCGCGGACGATTATTTAGGCAAACCTTTCGCCTTAAAAGAAGTCCACGCCCGCCTCAACGCTCTTATCCGCCGCAGCAACGGACAGACTGCACCGGAAATTTCCTGCCGCAACATTCGTTTTAATCCGCAGAACAAGAAAGTTTTTCAAGACGGGAAGGAAGTACTCCTGTCACCGAAAGAACTCATCGTTTTGGAACTTTTGATGATGAATAAAAACAAGATTCTCTCCAAACAGGTGATTGAGGATAAAATCTACTCCTGGGACGAAGAGGTCCAAAGCAATGCCGTGGAGGTTCATATTCATAATCTGCGAAAAAAGTTGGGTAAAGATTTTGTCCGAACCGTCAATAAAATCGGCTATATCATGGAGGAAGGGTGAAAAAACTGCCGTCATATTTTTCAAAACCTAAAACAAACCCTTTATCCAGCTTAAGATTAAGGCTTATTCTTCTTTTTTCGCTTGCCTGCGTCTGTATTTTCGCGGCGGCGGCTTTTGTCGCTGTGCATGAGACAAACGAAAAAGCAGACGAATTTTTTGACACCTATCAAATGCTTTTAGCGCGCAGCCTGTCTGCCGCCGACTGGAGCGTCGCCGCCTCCACCCGAACACAGGAAATCACAAACAAACTGATAAAAAATGTCAAAAACGCCGATGATGACGATGAAGCGGTCGGATTTGCCGTTTTTGACAAGAACGGCAATATGGTTTTTCATGATAATGAAGACGGAAAACACTTTGCTTTTATTCCAAAGCCTGGGCGTTTTGTTTTTCAAGAAGTAGAAGAGGAAAAATGGCGCCTTGTCTGGCTGCCGTCGGCGGATGGAAAATATCTTATCGCCGTCGGTCAGGAAATGGACTACCGTCGGGATGTCTCCTGGGAAATGTTGGAAGGTTTCGCCGCCCCTTGGCTTGTCGGCTTTGGCGTTCTTTTGGCGGCTTTTGTGTTTATCATCACCGTTGAATTCATGCCGCTCAGCCGTCTGGCTTCCGGTTTAAGAGAGCGCAAAGCGGATGATTTGTCCGCATTGCCTGAAGACAAACTGCCGACAGAAATATTGCCCCTGATTCGTGCCATGAACGCCCTTTTGGAAAAAATCAAAGGAATGTTGGAACGGGAACGCGGATTTATCGCCGATTCCGCCCATGAAATGCGCTCGCCTCTGACTGCCTTAAAGGTACAGTTGGAAGTCATTCAATTGGCGCAAGACGATGAAAAAACCAAGAATGAAGCTCTAAAAAAATTGGAAACAGGGATTGACCGTGCTTCACGCCTGGTGGAACAACTGCTGGCGCTTTCTAAAGCGGAATCCTCCCTTCAATCGGAAATCAAAGAAAAAATCTACTGGCAGGACATCTTTTCACAAATGATGAAAGAATACCGGGAAGCCGCCACCTCAAAAAACATTCAGCTTGATTTTAAAACCGACGGAAGCGTTCCTTTTGAAGAAGGTAATCCTGTCTTGGTTTCTCTGATTGCCAGGAATCTGATAGACAACGCTGTCAAGTACGGAACAAAAGGAACTTGTATTGAAATCACCCTAAAAGAAAAAACTCTGAGCGTTTTTACTCCCGCTGTTCATGTGGACGAAAAGAACCTTGCCCACTTAGGACGCCGTTTTTACCGGCCTGCAGGACAAAAACAGACGGGAAGCGGACTTGGACTGTCTATTATCGCCCGTATCGCCGCCCTTTACCGGTGCATCCTCTCTTGTCAAAATACGAATGAAGGATTTTTAACAACTGTCAGTCCTGTTTCTTTCAATCAAACGAGTAAAAATGAATAACCATCTGCCTGG
>CASFRQ010000075.1 GCA_949296785.1 uncultured Alphaproteobacteria bacterium | reverse complement strand
TTCAAAGAAAACCACTTGGCTGTCCCCTTCAAAAGCCAGAATATGAGTCGCCAGCCTGTCCAAGAACCAACGGTCGTGCGAAGTGATGACGGCGCAGCCGGCAAAATCCATCAAAGCCTCTTCCAAAGCGCGCAAAGTATCCACATCCAAATCGTTGGTCGGTTCGTCCAGCAAAAGGACATTCGCTCCCGATTTCAGCATCTTCGCCAAATGGACGCGATTGCGTTCTCCGCCGGATAGTTGTCCGACTTTTTTCTGCTGGTCGGAACCTTTAAAGTTAAACTGCGCCACATACGCGCGGGAAGGCATCTTACGCTTGCCCAAAACAACCTCATCCAATCCTTCGGAAATTTCCTGCCAAACGGTGGCGTCGTCTTTCAATTCGTCGCGGCTTTGGTCAACATAGCCCAAAACAACCGTGTCTCCGGTGCGGATGGAGCCTTTATCCGGCGTTTCCTGACCGGTAATCATTCTCATCAAAGTCGTTTTTCCGGCGCCGTTGGGACCGATAACCCCCATAATACTTCCCGGAGGCAGCTTAAAGCTTAAATCGTCAATCAACAGGCGGTTGCCGTACCCTTTGGAAATGTCTTTCGCCTCCAACACCAAGTCACCCAAACGAGGTCCCGCCGGAATAATAATCTGAGCGGTACCGGGCGCTTTTTCGTTGGATTTTGCCACCAACTCCTCGTATGCCTGAATACGCGCCTTGCTTTTGGCTTGACGAGCTTTCGGAGATTGGCGAATCCATTCCAGCTCCTCCTTAATGGTACGTTGGCGGGCGGATTCCTCTTTTTCTTCCTGCATCAGGCGTTTTTCCTTCTGCTCCAGCCAGGAAGTATAGTTACCTTCGTAAGGGATGCCTTCCCCTCTGTCCAGTTCCAAAATCCAACCCGTTACATTGTCAAGGAAATACCGGTCATGCGTTACCATGACAACCGTTCCCTCATAGTCATGCAAGAAATTTTGCAACCAGGCGACGGACTCGGCGTCCAAATGATTGGTCGGTTCGTCCAGCAGCAGCATATCCGGCTTGGATAAAAGCAAACGGCACAAAGCGACGCGCCTTTTTTCACCGCCGGACAGTTTCGTGACATCCGCGTCGGCGGGCGGGCAACGCAAAGCGTCCATCGCTATTTCCAAAGTCCTTTCAATCTCCCATCCGTTGACGGCGTCAATTTGCGCCTGAACTTCCGCCTGTTCTTCCAAAAGAGCGTCCATGTCAATGTCCGGTTCGGCGAATTTCATATTGATTTCTTCAAATTTCTTTAAAAGAGCCATTGTCGGCGCCACACCTTCCATCACATTTTCAAGAACTGTTTTTGACGGATCCAGCTGCGGTTCCTGCGGCAGGTAGCCGACGGAAACACCTTCCGCGGGCCACGCTTCGCCTTGAAATTCCTTATCCAAACCTGCCATAATCTTTAATAAAGTAGATTTCCCCGCGCCGTTGGGTCCCAAAACGCCGATTTTCGCGCCCGGGAAAAAAGACAGCCAAATATGTTTTAAAACCTCTTTCCCGCCGGGGAAGGTTTTGCTGACATCCTTCATGACATAAATATATTGATAAGCCGGCATCGCTTTCCTCCTTCTTTTTATACTCTGATTATACTCTGATTTGTTTTATTTATTTTTCCAAAATTTCGTGTTCTTTTTGCAGGTCGCGGTGAATCGCCTTTTCATCGGAATATTTTTCCGGATAACGGGCGGCCAACTTTTCAATGTTTCTTTCCATCACCTGTTCCAAAGAAACACCCAAAGTGTCGCACGCAATCGCCACATACCAAAGGACATCCCCGATTTCCTCTTTCAAATTGATGATGTCCAGTTCTCTGTTATAGTAAAAATGTTTTTTTAAAGCGTCCACAAATTCCGCCGATTCCGTCACCATTCCCATTGCCGCGTGCAACAGGCGGATTTCCTTTTCCTGAGACACTCTGTCTTTTAAAGCGTCCGTGACGGGGCTTTCCGTCCTTAAAGCGTTCTTGACATATTCTTCGGGCGTCATGTTTTTTCCTTTCTTATGAAAATAAAGAGGCCGGATAGAATGAAAAACCGGCATTTTGTCCTGTTGGTCCGACTGTTCTTGAAGATACCTGAATTTGCTTTTAAAGCAATGCCTTTTTTTCAAAATTCGCTTGCACTTTTTTGACAATTTTTTTATATTGTATCGTATGAACGATTTATTTAACGATACAAATTCCCAAAGCTTAGATTATTCCGCAAAGGATATTGAAGTTTTAGAAGGATTGGAGCCTGTCCGCCGCCGTCCCGGTATGTATATCGGCGGGGTGGATGAGCGCGCTTATCATCATTTGGCCAACGAAATACTGGACAATGCCATGGATGAGGCGGTGTCCGGCTATGCCACCGTGATTGAGATGACCCTGCACGCGGACGGCAGTCTAACCGTTAAGGATAACGGCCGCGGCATTCCGGTGGATCCGCATCCGAAGTATCCGGATAAGTCTGCTTTGGAAGTTATTTTGACCACTCTGCATTCGGGCGGCAAATTTTCCGGAAAAGCGTACGCTGTTTCCGGCGGGCTGCACGGGGTAGGTTCCTCCGTCGTGAATGCTTTATCCAGCGCGATGACGATTGAAGTCGCCCGTGATAAAAAGCTTTACCGGCAAAGTTATTCCAGAGGCGTCCCGACAACAGGGGTGGAGCTGGTCGGTTCCGTCAGCAACCGGCGGGGAACCAGTGTTACTTTTTTACCGGATACGGACATCTTCGGCGACGATATGCATTTTAATCCCTCTTTATTGTATAAGCTGGCCCAAACGAAGGCTTTCTTGTACCGAGGTGTTGAAATCCGCTGGGAATGCGACCCGTCCTTGATTAAGGAAGGGGATGAGGTTCCCGCTTCCTGCGTTTTGAAATATCCGAACGGCGTGGAAGATTACCTCTCTTATTTGGTCGGGCAAAAACAAACCGTCACGCCGAAGCCTTTCGTCGGCCGGTCGGATTTGCCGGACGGGACGGGTTATGTGGAATGGGCGATGACTTGGTCGGATGATATGGAGGGTTTTTTAAAATCCTACTGCAATACCATTCCCACTTATGAGGGCGGAACCCACGAAACGGGTTTGAAAACGGCTTTAACGAAAAGCATCCGTGCTTTCGGTGAAATGACGGGAAATAAAAAAGTCGCTGATATTACGAATGAAGACATTCTCTGCAACGCGGGAATTATGTTATCCGTCTTTATGCGTGATCCGCAATTCCAGGGACAAACAAAGGAAAAGCTGGTTTCCATACAGGCTTTAAGACTGGTGGAAAACGCGATTAAAGACCCGTTGGACCATTGGTTGTCCGCCGACCCGAAATCCGCCGCTTTGTTGATAAACTACCTGATAGAAAAGGCTGAAGACCGCCGCCGGAAAAAGAAAATTTATGAAACGGCGCGGGTAACGGCGACAAAAAGGTTGCGTCTGCCCGGCAAACTGGCCGATTGTTCACGAACAACCTCTCAGGACACGGAGCTGTTTCTGGTTGAGGGGGATTCTGCGGGCGGTTCTGCCAAACAAGCGAGAAATCGGGAAACGCAAGCTATTTTGCCTTTGCGCGGCAAGATTTTGAATGTGGCGAGCGCGTCGCAGGAAAAAATTCTGGCGAACGAAGAGATTAAAGCGATAACCGAGGCTTTGGGTTGCGGCCGTAAAGACAGGTATGATGAAAACAGTCTGAGGTACGAACGGGTGATTGTCATGACGGATGCGGATGTGGACGGGGCGCATATCGCTTGTCTGCTGATGACTTTCTTTTATCAGGAAATGCCGGATCTTATCCGTAACGGACATTTGTTTTTGGCAATGCCGCCGTTGTACCGTTTGACATTAGGTGGAAAGTCCATTTATGCGCAAGATGACGATGAAAAAGAACGTTTATTGAAAACGGAGTTTAAAAATAAATCCGGCGTGGATATCAGTCGGTTTAAAGGTTTGGGCGAAATGCCTCCTTATCAGTTGAAAGAAACGACCATGGACCCGGCGAAACGCACTTTATTAAAAGTTCTCATTCCGGATAGCCATGCCGCGGCGGGGACGGAAGACGCTTTGGAAAGCCTGGAAACAAAACGGATTGTTGAACAACTGATGGGAAACAAGCCGGAGTTTCGTTTCCAGTTTATTCAAGAAAATGCCCGCTTCGCCGAAAACTTGGATATTTAAAGTTTTTTTGAAGAATCTGAGCCTCCTTTGTGAAGGCGCGTGATTTTGCAGGCGCATAGAAAGTTGCGGTCGCGCGTTTTATGACTTTCACGGGCAGGTTGATTTTATGTGCGCTTGCGAAGGCGGCCTTATATCTCGGGTATGTTTTTTAATCAGAAACACGAAAGAATATGAAAAACTTTCGGCATAAGGATGGGCGGGAGAGTTTGTTTTACTCTCTGTTTTTATCTCTGAATTTGGCCGGCCGGACGGCTGCGTTCTTTTACCTTTTTCCTTTTTAAAAGAAACGGCGGAACCGATAAAAAAGATAAGAGGAGAGGAAGTCAAAAAAAGAGGAACCAAGCAAGGTTTTCTTTTATGCATCGTTTTCTTCAGCCGTATTTTTCCGGCATAAACACCCTTCCAGATGGTCGTTGACAAAACCGGTCGCCTGCAAGAAAGCGTAACAGATGACGGGACCGAAAAAGCGAAATCCTCGTTTTTGCATATCCTTGCTGATGGCCAAAGCTTCCGGGGAAGTTACCGGCACTTCCGCCAAGGTTTTAAAATGATGGACAAGAGGCGTTTTACTTGAAAAAAAGCTTGAAAGGTAGGCGTAAAAACTGCCGAATTCCTTTTGAACGGTCCTAAACAGGTGCGCGTTGCGGACGGTGCTTTCAATCTTGCGCCTGTTTTTGATAATGCCGTCAAACTGCATCAGACGGTCAATCTCTTCAGGCGTTATTTGAGACACCTTGCGCGCGTCAAAGCCGTAAAAAGCTTGGCGGTAACCTTCTCTTCTTTTTAAAATGGACAGCCAGGACAGTCCGGCCTGCGCGCTTTCAAGAACCAGAAACTCAAATAAAATCTTATCGTCGGTCACGGGGCGGCCCCATTCTTCATCGTGATATTTAACATACAATTCGTCCGTTCCCGCCCAACCGCATCGGCCGTTGATTAAATCTTTCATTCTTCTTCCTTTTTATCCGAAAAGTTTTGTTCAGAATATAATTTTGTCCCGTGAAAGGCAAATTGAAAAATTATTCGTTGACAAGCTTTAGGAACCTTTTATCCTATAAAGAACATCATTAAACAAAGGAAGGAAAAGGCATGTCTTGCATTATTACGATTACCGGCGCTTTGGGGTCCGGCAAATCCACCATCGCCGGTATTTTATGCGAAAAACTGGGCTTTGAACGCTATTCCACCGGCCAGGCGCAACGCAAAATTGCCGAAAAATACGGTATCACGACTTTGGAATTAAATAAACGCGCCGAACAGGACAAGTCTATTGACGATGAAATTGACGGCGTTTTTAAAAGTTTGGAGGAAACGGGGAAATCCTATGTCATAGACTCTCGCATGGCATGGCACTTTATTCCCTCTTCTTTTAAGGTGAAGTTGGAAATTGACCCGCTTGTCGCCGCCGAAAGAGTGACGAAAGACTCTTCCAGGACCAACGAAGACCACGCTACTTTGGAGGAAACTCTGGCAAATTTGAAAAACCGGCGCGCCAGCGAAGTGGAACGGTTTAAGAAATATTACAAGGTTGATATTGAAGACAGGAAAAATTTTGACCTGGTCTTGGATACTTCTTCTCAAACGCCTGAAGAATTGGCGCAAATAATTATGGACGCTTTTGAACGGTTTTGCCGGAAAAACGCGGAAAATACCTGAAAAAAGGATTGTTCGTAAATGCCTGATTTTTCCTTTGAAAACGCTTGCGATTTAACGCAAGGGCTGGTTTTGGGAACGGACGAGGTCGGCAGAGGCCCTTTGGCCGGTCCCGTTGCCGCCGCGGCCGTTTGCTTTCCCGATTTAAAAATGGATGAAAAATTGGCCTGTATGATAAAGGATTCAAAACAGCTGACAAAAGTAAAGCGACAGTTGATTTTTGATGAATTGATGTCTTCAAACGCTCTTATCGGCATCGGATTGGCCAGCGCGGAAGAGATAGACGAGATAAATATCCTGCAGGCTTCCTTTTTGGCTATGAAGCGGGCTATCCGCCAGATTGAAGAGCAGAATGTGAAAATCGGAACGGTTTTGGTGGACGGCAACCGCCTGCCGAAAGACTGGCCCTGGCCGGCGAAGTGTATTGTCAAAGGAGATTCTTTAAGCTTATCCGTTGCGGCCGCTTCCATTATCGCCAAAGTGACAAGAGACGGCATGATGGAGGATTTTGCAAAAGAATATCCTTTCTATGACTGGGAAAACAACGCCGGTTACGGTACGAAAAAGCATTTAGAAGGGCTGAAAAAATATGGCGTTTCCCCTTTGCACCGTAGAACCTTTGCTCCCGTTCGCGATATTTTGCAAGAGGATTCTTAAAATTCACCTTTCCTTTAAATCAAACGGATGGCGGAAGAGAGGATAACATTTTTTATATAATAAAATATGTTAAAATTCGGGGATAAAATTAATTTCAAATAAAAAAGTAAAGGCCTTCAATTTTTTGAAAGCCTTTAATTTTTTGCGCGGAAGGCGAACTTGAACCGATGCAAGAACAAATCTTCAACGGATTTTCAATCTTTTTCAAGAGAGTAAAAGAAATAACAAAATGAAAGAAGAGAAAAAAGAGGATTTTTTCCTTTTTCTGCCTGCCGCCGTTTTTGCCGAATCGGTGTTTTTCGGAGCCTTTTATCTTTATTTTTCTTTCGTTCTTTCTACCGTCTCTTCCTTTTTTATTATCGTAAGCTTCTTCCTTCAGCCTCCTTTTCTGGGCGGAAACAGGTAATAATTCTGCCGTTTCTCCATCCACTCTTTTGTATAAAGTTGTCTTAAATTGAAGAAAATAAGACTTGATAAATGATAAAAATAAATAACTTTTAACAAGATATCGGGAGATATCCGATATCTCACAGGTGTTATGACCTGAACATTGTAAAATTGTCTGCCATTATGGACGGAAGTTGACAAATAAAACCAAGATATTTAAGTCCGGGTTAAATAAGTCATACTGTTTTATAATGTCAGTTTACCATTCCTCGTCCTTTTTTGAGAGAGATTTGGCTTTATTTTTTCCCCCTCTGTTTGATAAGTCTTTCTGGAAAGAGCTGAAAAAAGTTACAAAATTTAAATATTTCAATGAAATGATTGTTCTTTCCGCCTGTTAACTTTTTGTCAAAGCATGATTTTTTCAAAAAAGTTTGAATTTGTATATTTAAGCGGAACCAGCGCAGACAGGGGAGACTTTTATGTTTTAACCAAGAAAGAAAAAATATCTCTGTTAGAGTATTTTTTTAGGGGATTGAAGAACAAAGGCAAGCTTGCGTTTCTCATCTCATGTTTATCATGATTGTGCAAAAAAGAAAACCCAGCGAGAAGAGTTGGTAAAAATACGGCAAAACAGACGGATTACTTAATCCAAAGTGACGAAAGCAACATTTCTCTTTAATACAAAGGATTTTTTCCATCCCTTTATCATTCAAGCATATATAAAAAATCCCTTCCCGATGAAAGGAAGGGATTTTTGCTTGTTTAAACGCTTTTAACATAAGCCTTGAAGAGCTACTTAAATTTCTTAAGCTTTTTGTAAAGAAATCTTGACCTTTCCGTCACCGATTTCCTCCTCCGTCATGGCAAACGCCAAAGTCTCTCTTTCTAAAGACAAAGCCAGCGTCTGTTCCTGAATATAGGAAGCGTACTGTGTTAAAGCGGCGGCTGTCTTCTCATCCGATGTTTCGTATTTCAAATGAATGCGGTCCGAAACATCCAGATTTTGCTCCTTGCGCAAAGACTGCACCACACGGACAAAGTCGCGGGCAATCCCTTCCGCTTCCAATTGAGGATCTACTTTTGTATCCAGCAGAACCACAAAAGTATTGTCGGCGGAAGCCTGTCCCGTCAGCCCTTCTTTCAACACAAGACGACGCTCAAATTCTTCCGGCGCCAAAACCTGTCCGGCAATCTCAAGCTCGCCTTTTTCATTTACCGACCATTCGGATGTCTTGGAGGCGGCCAGAACTTCTTTCAAAGCGCTTCCCAACCTCTTTCCGACCAGCGGCGTTTTGATGTACAGCAGAGGATCGGCGGCCAAAGATAAATTTGTCTCCAAACGCACCTGTTTGACATTGACTTCTTCCTCCAACAAAGGAATAAAGTTTTCCAGCATTTGCACCTGCTGTCCCGCAATGGTCATTTCTTTTAAAGGCAGACGATTTCTTAAGCGATTCTCTTCTCTGACGGCTTTGGCCAAAGAGCAAACCTCCCGCACGAAATCCATTTGGGCGGACAGTTCGTCTTTGTTTTCAAAAACGCTCATATCCGGCCAGTCGGTCAGATGAACGCTTTCTTCGCCGGTCAACGCCTTATAGATATAATCCGACAACAAAGGCATTAAAGGAGCCAACAGTTTGCACAAAGTCACCAAAACCGTGTACAAGGTATTAAACGCCTGCATATCCTTTCCGTCCCAGAAACGAACGCGAGACCGACGGATGTACCAGTTGTTCAGGATTTCAAGAAAATCGGACACTTCCTGGCATGCCGTGACAATATCGCATTTTTCCAGCTCCTGCGTTAAATCCTCGCCCAATACTTTCAGTTTGGCTAAAATATATTGGTCCAAAATATCATTGCTGTGCGTGATTGCGGAAGCTTTAATCCCTTCGGAATTCGCGTACAGGCAGAAGAAGTAAAAAGCGTTCCATAAAGGAATCAGCGCTTTTCTGGCAGATTTGGCGATTTCTTTTCCTTCCCTGTCTATGGACAAATTGCCGCCCTTTAACAAAGGAGAGGAAACAAGGAACCACCTTAAAGCGTCCGCCCCCTGCGTGTTAAACACCTCGTCCGGGCTGGGATAGTTGCGCAGTTTTTTGGACAGCTTTTGATTATTTTCATCCAAAACGACCCCGTGACAGAGGCAGGTTTTAAACGGATAAGTGTCAAACAACGCCGTAGACATCACCATCATCGTGTAGAACCAGCCGCGCGTCTGCGCCACATACTCCACAATGAAATCCGCCGGGAAATGTTTTTCAAACCACTCTTTGTTTTCAAAGGGGTAATGAATTTGCGCAAAACTCATGGAACCCGATTCAAACCAACAGTCAAATACATCCTCTACCCGACGCATCATGGACTTGCCCGTCGGATCATCCGGATTCGGACGGACCAGACTGTCAATAAACGGACGGTGCAAGTTTTCCACCTTAACGCCGAAATCTTTTTCCAGCTCCGCAATAGAACCGTACACATCCACGCGCGGATATTTCGGATCGTCGCTTTTCCAAACCGGAATCGGCGTTCCCCAGAAACGGTGCCGGCTGATAGCCCAGTCGCGCGCGTTTTCCAGCCACTTGCCGAACTGGCCGTTTTTAATATGCTCCGGAATCCAGTTGATATTTTGATTCAGCTGAACCATCCGGTCTTTAAAGTCCGTCACTTTTACAAACCAGCTGGACATCGCTTTATAAATCAACGGCGTGTCCGTCCGCCAGCAGTGCGGATAATCGTGCTTGTAATTTTCACGACGAACCAGAAGTCGGTTTTCCTTTAAGAACTTAATCACCAGCTCATTGGTATCAAAAACATGTTTACCTTCAAACTCCGGAACTTCTTTCGTAAAGCATCCCTTGCTGTCCACCGGGCAGACAACGGGAATATGCGCCGGCACACAAGCCAAACGGTCATCCTCACCGAAGCCGGGAGCCGTATGAACAACACCCGTTCCTTCCTCCGTGGAAACATAATCGGCACCGATAACCTGAAAAGCGTTTGGTGTTCCTTTAAAATACGGATAAAGCGGCGTGTAAGTTCTTCCTAAAAGGTCTTTTCCTTTCAGTTCACCGACCTTAACCGCGTTAGCGAGCTCTTTCTTGTATTTGGCGGCCGCGGCTGAACCGATAATATACCGCACGCCATCCTCTTCATAAATGCTGTAGTCAATTTCGGGACCTACGGCCAAAGCCAGATTGGAAGGCAATGTCCAAGGTGTCGTCGTCCACACCAGGACCTTCGTCGGCATTGTCTCACCCTCTTTCGGCTCCAAGGTAAACAAAACCGTTACGGCGGGGTCAATCTTTTCCCTGTAAGCGTTGTCCAGTTTGGTTTCAAAGTTGGACACCGGCGTTTCCACCGCCCAGGAATAAGGCAATACCTGCATTCCCTCATAAATCAATCCTTTATCGTACAAAGTCTTAAAGGCCCACAGGATGCTTTCCATATAAGATTTATCCATTGTCTTATAGTCACGGTCAAAATCCACCCATCTGGCCTGGCGCGTAACGGTATTTTGCCATTCCTTCGTATACATCAGTACGCGACTTTGACAGACAGCGTTGTATTTTTCAAGGCCGTACTCCAAAATCTGCTTGCGTCCGGAAATGCCCAACGCTTTTTCCGCATCCAATTCGGCCGGCAATCCGTGGCAGTCCCACCCGAACCGGCGGTCAACCTTTTTACCGCGCATCGTCTGGAACCGGGGAATAATATCCTTGACATATCCCGTTACCAAATGCCCGTAGTGGGGTAGGCCGTTTGCAAACGGAGGGCCATCGTAAAAAACATATTCATCCCGTCCGTCCCTTTGAGAAATTGACTTTTTAAAAGTACCATCCTTTTCCCAAAATTTCAGGATTTCTTCTTCTTTTTCCGGAAAGGAAACTTTGGCGTCCAATTCCGGATAATATTTTTTCTTTTCAGTTGACATCTAAAACTCTTTCTTTTTTGATAACGGGCCATTCACCGACACGCCTGTTGTCCCATCGGCAAACGGCGCTTAAACACTATCTTTAATACATAAAATTTTTTGAACGAAAAATCAAGGGGAAAGAAGGAGATACGACGCCGAAAGCAACATTTTCGTATACGGGTGTTCCGGCGTATTTAAAACTTTTTCGGCCGGCCCGTATTCCATCGCTTCGCCGTTCTTCATCACCAAAACATCGTCCGCCATTTCTTTCACCACATTCATATCATGCGTGATAAACAGATAAGCAACGCCCGTTTGTTCCTGTATTTTCTTCAATAAAGACAAAATCTGAGCGTTCAAAGCGCTGTCCAAGGCGCTGGTCGGCTCATCCAAAATGAGAATATCCGGCCGCAGTACCAAAGCGCGCGCCAAAGCCAACCTTTGCCTCTGCCCGCCGGACAGTTCGTGCGGATAGCGGTTCAGATAAGCTTTGTCCGCGTCCAGTCCCACTTGTTCAAATGTTTGAATAATCCTTTGTTCTCTTTCTTGTGCCGACAACTTAGGAAAGTGGAACAAGAGTCCCTCTTCCGCCAATTCCTTTAAACTGAAACGCGGATTCAGCGAAGAGAAGGGGTCTTGGAAAACAATCTGTATTTTCCTTCGTATGGGGCGCATCTGCTTTTGCGTAAGGGTTAAGAGGTTTTTGCCTTCAAAAACCGCTTCGCCGCAAGCGGGAATCAATCGCATCAATCCCAAAGCCAAAGAGCTTTTCCCGCAACCGCTTTCCCCGACAACTCCTAATGTTTTTCCTTTTTTTAAGGTAAAGGACAAATCCTTGACGGCATGAAAATCACCGTAGGAAACATTCAAATGCCGGACGGACAAGACGGCGGTGTTCGCCTCCGTCTCCTGTCTTTTCCGCTCCACCGTTCCCGACAACGGAACGGGCAGACGGTCAGATATGATTTTTCCGTCTTTCATCTCATAGCATTTATCCGCCATTTTCGCGGCGACGGCCAGATTGTGTGTGATAAACAGTAAAGACAACCCCAGTTTTTTCTGCAACCCGCGCAAAAGGGTTAAAATCTGTTCCTGAGTCATGACATCCAGGGCGGTCGTCGGCTCGTCCGCAATCAGGAAATCCGGCTGTCCGGCCAAAGCCATCGCAATCATGACTCTCTGCCTTTGCCCGCCGGACAATTCATGGGGATAAGCGCGCATTTTTTCCCGGGGATTGTCAAATCCCACCTGACGCAACAGTTCCTCAACCTTTTTTCTTGAAGGGCTCAGCTTATGGATTTTCATAACCTCCATAATTTGTTTTTCAACACGGTGAAGCGGATTGAGAGCCGTTAAAGGTTCCTGAAAAATCAGGGCGATTTTTCGGCCGCGCAGGCGGCGCCTCTCCTCTTGAGGCAGTAAAAGAAGGTCTTTTCCCTCAAAGAAGAGACGACCGGAAACCTTAGCTCCTTGCAACAATCCCGGAATACTTAAAGCCGTCACCGTTTTTCCGGAACCGCTCTGCCCCAAAAGAGCGACGCTTTGTCCCCGGGAAATATCAAAAGAAATTCCTTTCACCGCTTCAAAAGAGCCGAAGGAAATATGCAAATTCTCCACCCTTAAAAGAACATCCGAAGCGGTCGCGGGTTTTTGCAAGTCGGACACAAATGTTTTTTGTTCCCCTTCTTTTAAGGGGGAAGACTCTTTTTCGGGCCGGCGAACTTCGCCTTTCTCATTGCTTAAGGTTCTTTTTTGTTCTTCTTTTTCCGGCGTTTTCGGGTCAAAAGCGGCGCGCACTGCCTGACCTGTAAAAATCAACAGGCTCAACACAAACGATAAGACGAAAATCACCGTCAAACCTATCCACGGCGCCTGAATATTCTCCTTCCCCTGCCGGATTAAGTCGCCGAGCGAGGCCGTTTCCGGCGATAAGCCGAATCCTAAAAAACTTAAAGAAGTCAGCGACACAATCGCCCCGGAAATAATAAAAGGCAAATAACTGAGCACCGCCACCAACGCGTTGGGCAGAACATGAAGCAGGATAATCCGCCTGTCCGGAATACCGAGTGCTTTTGCCGCCTTAACGAAATCAAAGTTTCTTACACGTAAAAATTCCGCGCGTACCACCGCGACCAACGCCGGCCACGAAAACAGCAGCAAAACGCAAAACATGCTAACCGTCGACGGCGCGATTAAGGAAAATACGATAATCAGAATAAACAGTTGGGGCAAAGAATTCCAGACTTCCATAAACCTCTGAGTCCATAAATCAGTCCGTCCGCCGTAATATCCCTGTATCGCGCCGACAAAAATACCTAAAGCAGAGGAACAAACGCTCAGCGCCAACCCGAACAATAAACACAGCCGCAATCCGTACAGTACCCGAGCCAGCACATCCCGTCCCTGATCGTCCGTTCCGAGCCAATGTTCCTTGGACGGCGGAGCGGGAAATGCCCCTTCGTAGGAGGCGTGAATGCTCTTTTCCCCGAACGCAATCGGCGGCATCACCATAAAGCCGTTTTCTTCTATCTGGCGAACGGTAAAAGAATCTTTATAATCAGCCCGAGTCGGCAAATTTCCGCCGAACGCCGTGTCCGGATAATCTTTGAATAAAGGAAAGTAAAATTCGCCTTTATATTTCACCAGCAAAGGCACATCATTGGCTATCAGAGGTGCGCACAAGCAAACGGCCAACAGCGCCGCCAAAATCCAAAAACAAACATACCCGGCTTTATTTTGTTTGAAAAGATGCCAGGAACGACTGAAAACCCTCATTCCTTTCTCCTTTCAAAATCAATTCTCGGATCAATAAGATGGTACATCATATCGCTGATAAGATTAAGCGCCAACCCCAATAACCCAAACAGGTACAAAGTCCCGAAAATCACCGGATAATCCCGACTGACTACCGCCTCATATCCCAAAAGCCCCAGACCGTCCAAAGAAAAAATCACCTCAATCAATACCGAGCCGGTGAACAAAAGGCTGACTAAAGTCGCGGGCAAGCCGGCAATGACAATCAGTAAAGCATTCCTGAACACATGACCGTATAAAACGCCGTTTTCCATCAAACCTTTGGCCCTGGCGGTAATGACATAATTTTTTCCCATTTCCTCCAAAAAAGAGTTTTTTGTCAGCATTGTCAACCCGGCTAACCCGCCGATTGTCATGGAGAACACCGGCAAAACCAAATGCCACAGATAATCCAGAATTTTTCCGAAAAAAGACAATTCCGCCCAATTATCCGATACCAGCCCTTTTAAGGGAAAAAGGTTAAAATAACTGCCGCCGCAAAATAAGATAATCAAAAAAACGGCGATAAGAAAAGACGGCACCGCGTACCCCACGACAATCAGCCCGCTGGTTACCGAGTCAAAAACGGAACCGTTTTTCAAAGCTTTTTTAATTCCCAAAGGAATAGAAATCAGGTAAATCAGCAAAGTGCTCCATAAACCGATTGAAACGGAAACGGGCATTTTTTCAAAAATCAGCTCCGTCACTTTTTTATCCTGATAAAAGCTTTTGCCGAAATCAAATAAAAGATAGTTCTTCATCATCAGGAAAAAACGCTGAGTTAAAGGTTTGTCAAAGCCGAATTGTTTTTCCAGCTCTTTTTTCAAATCTTCCCGCACGCCGTCCGCGCCTTTGTATTTGGAGGCGGAAGAAACGCCGGAAAAAACTTCTCCTCCGGAAAAAGCGCCGCTGCCCGCTCCCGTGCCGCCCGCGCCGGCCAAAACGGCGGAGGAATGTTCCAACTTGTCCATCATTTGCTCCACCGGCCCGCCGGGCGCCAACTGCACAAAAATAAAATTGACCAGCATGATGCCGAACAAAGTCACGGGAATAAAAAGCAATCGTTTCAAAAAATACTTTTTCATAACCCGCTTTCCTTCTTCTCAGCAGATTGTCCGGCGTCTGTTGCGGCCGAAAAAGCTTTTGGCTCCCTTTTTCGTTCCGAACCTTTTTCTTGAACATCCGTTATCGTTTTATCCCACCAGCTCATCAACTGTACTCCCTGCATCGGCAAAACATCCGGCATGCCGAATTTATCCTTGTACACCAATCGCGTGACAGGCGTGTACCAATGGGGAATGACATAATAGTTAAACAACAAAACCCTATCCAAAGCTTGCGCCGCGATTGTCAACTCCTGCCTTGTTTGAGAGCGAATCAGCTGCTCAATCAACGCATCCACTACAGGATTTTGAATACCGCCCAGGTTGGAACTGCCCGGCGTCATCGCCGCTTCACAGCCCCAAAAATGCCTTTGCTCGTTCCCGGGGGATAAAGACTGCCCCCACACATTCACGACAATGTCAAAATCAAAATTATCCAGCTTGGTCTTATATTGCGTCGGGTCCACCAAACGGACGGAGGCTTGTATCCCCAGTCTTTTCAAATTCTGAATAAACGGTAAGACGACCCTTTCCCAAGTGGAAGAGGAAGAAGATTCCAACAAGAACTCAAAAACAAACGGCTCTCCTTTTTCATTGACCAAAAGGTTGTCTTCAATCCTCCACCCCGCTTCCTGTAACAGTGAGAGAGCTTTTGTCAGACCGGCCCTTAAATCCGGGGTCGGCGCCGGATTTTCATATGCTTTTTCAAAAATCTCCGCCGGCAAACGTTCTTTAAAAGGCAGTAATCTTTTTTCAACCGCCGCCGTCAAAGGTCCGTTCCCCGCCATCGGCGAATTGTCAAAATAACTGTTCGTCCTCTTATATAAATTGGAAAACAACGCCCGGTTCGCCCAATCAAAATCAAACGCGTATCCCAACGCTTTTCTGACGCGAATATCCTGAAACAAGGGTTTCCTTAAATTATAAACAAACCCTTGCATTCCGCTGGGCAGGGAATGAGGAAACTCTTTTTGAACAAGCCCCGCTTTTTTTAACACTTCCGGCGGATAAGCGCCGGTCCACTTTTTGGCCTCGTTTTCCACGCGCAAGTCATAAGCGCCTGCCTTCAAAGCTTCCACCGCTACCGTCGTATCCCGATAGGTTTCATACTGTATCCTGTCAAAATTATATAATCCTTTATTTACCGGCAGGTCTTTTCCCCAATAATTTTCGTCCCTCTTATAAACGATTTTCCGCCCCGCTTCGTAAGAGTCTATCCGGTACGGCCCGCTGCCGACAGGTATTTGCAAAGAGGTTGTGTTCCAAGGAATGTCTTTCCAATTTTTTTCACAAATAACGGGCATTTGCCCGATAATCAAAGGCAATTCCCTGTTCTGCGTTCCTTTTTTAAAAACAAAACGCACGGATTGAGGGCCTGTCTTTTCAACCTTTTCCACATCCGCGTAATAATAACGATATAAAGGGGGACCTTTTTCTTTCAAGGTTTGAAAGGTAAAAATCACATCTTCCGGCAAAACGGGCGTCCCGTCGTGGAATTCAGCCTTCGGATTTAAATAAAATTCAATCCAAGATTTATCCTGCGGCATTTTAACTTTTTCAGCCAGTAAACCGTACATGGAAAAAGGTTCGTCTTGCGACGCGCTCATTAAAGAGTCAAACAAAAGGCCTATTCCCGCCGGCGCCATACCGTAAATAGAAAAGGGGTTGAAGGTATCAAATCCGCCGAAAGAAGCCATTTTTAAAGAGCCTCCTTTCGGCGCGTTTGGATTGACATAGTCAAAATGGGAAAAGCCTTCCGGGTATTTTAAATCATCGTAAAGAGCCAAACCATGACGAACTTTGACGCCGTCCGTCGCTTGTCCGTCTAAAGCAAAAGTGCAAAACGCCAGAAAAAAAGCGCCGCCGAAAAAAAGGCCTTTCCAATCAAACCGCATGCTGTCAGCCCTCTTTGTTTAAAAAGGAAACTTCCGCTTCATCCATAACCTCAATATCTCGGTACTTATCTAAAGAATCAGAAGTGTTCACTTTCAACACCGGCGTTTCATCTTCTTTTGTTTCATGTGCGATCGGAAATTTGGAAAGAACTTTTTTCAAAAACACGTAAACCTGGTTAACGGGGCCCTCTTCATAAATTTTTTTCAAAAAGCCGTCGTTGTCATACGTGCCCAATATCCGGAACAATAATTCCGCGCGCAGGCAAAAAAGCCGGCATACCTGCGCCAACGCCGCCTCCTGCTGCAAAGCGACATAAAAAGTATTTTCAAAGCTTTTATCCAAATTCAAATGGTGCACAAAGATAATATACGGATTTGTAAAGACCCCTTTTTCAAACAAAATGGCGGCGATCTGTTCCATCAGGGAATTTAAATCATTTACAATCAGCGAAATGTTTTTTAAAGCCATTTCGTTGCGTACCTTTATTTCCATTTCCATACAGGAACGGCTCATCGCTTCGCAGTATTCCCCCAATCTTTCAACGGAAGAAATCATCTGCCCCGATTGATTTTCCTTTTTCTTCTGTCCCATGATGTACAACACAAACAGGCATATCAGCCATTGCAGCAACAAAGGGAAAAACACCGCCGCGATAAACAAAGACAAATCCGGCGCGCTCATATTCATCAACAAAGCCGCGCCACCGTTATGCTGAACATACACGATGAACAATCCCAGCCAAAAAAAGGAAAGGGAGATATTCACGACAAAAAAAACAATAAATGACAGCATGTTAGCGTCCTTCTACACGAAAATCCTTGCAAAAAAGTATCTTTTTTTTTAACCTTGGTGTAAATTATAAAGCAATCGGCTGAAAAAGAAAGGTTTTTTATTGCTCTTTCTTTGGATAGCTTCAAAAATAAATAGGAAAAAGAATGGAATACTTGGATTTTGAAAAACCCGTTTTGGAGATGGAAAGCAAGATTGAGGGAATCCGCAAACTCAAAGACGCGGACGGGCTCAGCGTTTCCGACGAAGTCATGTCTTTGGAAAAGAAAATCAATAAACAGTTGGAACAGATTTACAAAAAACTGACTCCCTGGCAGAAAACGCAAGTTGCCCGTCATCCTTCCCGCCCTCACGCCATTCATTATATTAAAAGATTGATAAAAGATTTTATGCCGCTGTCCGGCGATCGTTTATTCGGCCAGGATGAGGCGATTATCACCGGCATGGGTCGTTTCAACGGACAAACCGTCGTTGTGATGGGGCAGGAAAAAGGAGAAGACACCGAGTCCCGCCTGAAACATAATTTCGGCATGGCCAAACCGGAAGGGTATCGGAAAGTTATCCGCCTCATGGAGTTTGCCGATCATTTTAATTTGCCGATATTGTCTTTTGTGGACACGGCGGGGGCGTATCCCGGCATTGACGGGGAAGAGCGCGGTCAGGCGGAAGCTATCGCCCAAGCCATGGCAAAAAGTTTTCAAATCAGCGTCCCGTTTATTGCCACCGTTATCGGGGAAGGCGGTTCCGGCGGCGCGATTGCCATGGCCGTGGCGGATAAAGTTCTCATGTTGGAAAATTCCATTTATTCCGTTATTTCGCCGGAAGGGTGCGCCTCTATTTTGTGGCGGGACGGGGCAATGGCAAAAAACGCAGCGGAAAGCTTGCATTTGACGGCTCAAGACCTCTTTAAACTGAAAGTAATTGACGAAGTTATTGAGGAACCTTTGGGCGGCGCGCATCGCCATCCGGAACAGACCATTCAAAAAGTCGGGGAAGCCCTTCAAAAATACCTGACGGAATTGATGCAAACGCCGAAGGAGCTTCTTAAAACGCAAAGGCAGAATAAATTCCTTCAGATGACCAGGAAATAAACATTTCTTCTTCAAAAATGATTGTTAAAGAAATTTCCTATGTATTGAAAGACGGCAGGAAGGCCTTGATTCGCGCTCCGAAAGAAGAAGAGGCGCAAGATTTATTGAATTGCCTGCGCTTAGCGGCGGCAGAAACGGATTTTCTTTTACGATATCCCGAAGAATATTCGGAATATACGGTTGAAAATGAGAAAGCTTTTATCAAAAGAGTCAACGAATCGGATAATGAAGCGATGCTTCTTTGCTTGGTTGAAGGAAAAATAGCCGGCAGCTGTCACATTTCATGGGATAAAGCGATAAAGACGCGGCACAGAGCGCATCTTTCAATCGCTTTGCTCCGGGCTTTTTGGAATCAGGGTATCGGAACTTGTCTTATGCAAGAGTTGATAAACATAGCGCAAAATCATCCTCATATTTTGCAAATGGAATTGGCTTTTGTGGAGGGAAATATCCGGGCTCAAAAGCTATATGAAAAACTGGGGTTTCGGATAACCGGAAAAATCTCTCGCGCCGTTCGGCTGAAAGACGGAACTTTGTTAAACGAAAATTTCATGGTACGGGAAATAAAGAAGTAAATCGGTCTCTGCTCCGTAAAAACACCGAAAATTTTTCCGCTTTTTGGGACGCCGTTTTTTTATTTGTTTTAAAAGGTAAAAATAATCAGCTGTTTTCAAAGAAAAGCAAGCTTTCAAAAAGGAAGAAAGATAAATCGCAGGGGACGGTTCTTTCTTATTTTAATATGCTTGTCTCCTTCTTCCCGGAATTTAAATTTTTTGACGCCTTCCTTTTTTGCTCAAATCCCACCGCTTTTTCTTAAACAAATTCAGATTATTGAGAAGAAAGCGAAATTCTCCGAAAGGCGGGCGGAGAGTAGTAAACCTGTCATTAAAAGTCAAGCTTGGTTATTCAACGATGATACAGAGACATCTTATTCGCCAATTTCCGCCCATAAATGGACGGTTGCATAATGACTTGATATAATTAATAAGATAAATACGAAAAAGCTATCTTAAAAGGATATAAAAATCCTTTTTATGTCTTTCGTGCTTTTTTACATGGATAAAAGAAAGTCAAAAATAAAAAACGGCGTTTATAATAAACGGCCGTTTAATAACATTCTTTTCCTTACCGAAGGAAAAGGGCGTTTTTATTTTTTCAGACTCTCTTTTCTCTGAAAAAGAATCGTTCTTTAGAAAGAAAAGGAGTCTGAAGTTTTTTAAAGTTCTTCTTGCAGCAAAGAATCAAGTTTCTGAGCAAAAAGAGCGGGATTTTTGATTTCTTCCCCTTCCGTTAAACGAGCCTGAAAATACAAGAGCCAAACGGAATTTTCAAATTTTGTGTTTTCTTTGGCATCTTTGCTTTTTTCGGCCAAATCAGCCAACTTTTTAATAACCGGATGCGTCGGATTGATTTGAAGAACAATTCCCGCTTCCTGTCCGGGAGGCAAGGCGGCGTTGGACGCCTTCATCAATCGTTCCAAACGCAAAGACATCATGGAGCCGGAAGTCAGCAAAACGGGAGACTGACGCAATTTGTCCGTCGGCCGGACCTCTTTTACTTCTTCTTTCAAAACCTCTTTTATCCGTTCGGACAAGCGTTTTATTTTCTCTTGAGACAAAGGGGTTTCTTTTTCATCTTTTTCTCCGCCTTCCAATTCTTTTAAAGAATTTTCGTCTTTCAGGATATTGATAAAAGGATGTTCTTCAAAAGAACCCAGCATCTGCGGCCAAAATTCGTCCACGGGATCGGTCATTAAAAGAACGTCCGCCCCTTTTTGTTCATACGCCTCCAAAAGAGGGTGATTCTTTAAAGCTTCCAACGAGTCGCCGGTCAGATAGTAAATGGCCTTCTGCCCTTTTTTCATATCGTTGATGTAGTCTTTTAAGGTTATGAACTCGTC
>CASFRQ010000074.1 GCA_949296785.1 uncultured Alphaproteobacteria bacterium | reverse complement strand
TTCTTTTCAGTTCGTTAATTTGAACAACATCACAAACGGGAGAGCGCATCAAAGTGTGCAGCCTTCCGTCAAGTATCTGATATTCCTGTTTCAAGGCGTTTAATTGAGATTCGAGTTTCACGGTATCCTCTTTTGTTTGACGAGGTTACTATATGAAATTTTTGACCGGATTTCAATTTTAAACTGGAATTTTTTTGGAAAAAATGTATAAAGAGGCATACGAATTTATTTATGTGAGGTTGAGATGAAAGAAATTAAAAGAATCGGCGTTTTGACAAGCGGCGGGGACTGTTCCGGTCTGAATGCCGTTATTCGGGCGGTTGTTTTAAGGGCTGTCCAGACGTATCATTGGGAAGTTTTCGGGATTTACAATTCCACAAACGGCCTGATTTCCCGACCGATGCAGTATAAGCAGCTGACGGTTTCCGATTTTGACTTTCCTTTTGCCCGTTTGGGAGGAACCATGTTGGGAACGAATAATTCCGGCAATCCGAATCTGCAAATGACAGACGGTGTCTTGTCTGAAATTTCCAGTGAAGAGGTTTTGGAACGTTTTAAAAAAGGCGTGGAAGAGCTGCAACTGGATGCTTTGGTTGTTATCGGTGGTGATGGTTCTATGGCGATTATCGGTAATTACTGCGCCAAAACGGGAATTTCCATGATTGGTATTCCAAAAACAATTGATAATGACGCGCCGGCGACGGAATATGCTGTTGGTTTTTCTACGGCGGTGGATTCTGTGGTGGACGCAATGGACAGGCTGACCTCAACGGCCCGTTCTCACAACCGGGTGATGATTGTTGAAGTAATGGGCAGAGGAGCCGGACATCTGGCTCTGGAATCTGCAATTGCCGGATTTTCGGATGTGTGTTTGATTCCTGAAATTCCGTATACATATGAGGGAATCGTTAAAAAACTGCGGGAAGTGCGCAAAAGCGGACGAAATTATTCTCTTGTGACAATTGCGGAAGGGATTGAGGCGCCGGACGGCAAACATGTTTATGCTTTGAATGGTAAAACTTTTGGCGGCGTATCCAATATTATTGCGGATAAGCTGTCAAAAGAGGAAGACAACTTCAATGTCCGTGTTACAGTTCTGGGACATATCCAAAGGGGTGGTGATCCTAATGCGACGGACAGAGTGATGGCAAGTGCTTACGGCGTTTATGCTGTTGATTCTTTGGCTCACGGCAAGACGAATCAGGTTGTCTGCTATAATCAGGGAAAAATTGAAGAAAAAGATTTGGAATATGTTTTGAAGGTCGGTAACAATCCGGTAGACCCGAAAGGATGTCGTGTGCAGGCGGCCAGAGGGCTTGGGATTTATGTCGGTGAGGAAATAAAATAAAAAACTCTCCTCTAGCTTTTTTTCAGAAAGTATTCTATATTTAAAGAGGATGATAACTGGTTAAGGAGAGTAAAATGGATAATCATGTTGAAGCTCTTAAAGCAAAGCATGCGGCTTTGGAGTTGGCTATTATGGAGGAAAATTCCCGAGTCGTTTCTAATGAAGCCCT
>CASFRQ010000073.1 GCA_949296785.1 uncultured Alphaproteobacteria bacterium | reverse complement strand
TTGCATTGTCTTTTCCGAGCAAAAAACACGGTATCCGACGCCGTGTACATCCAAAATAATAAAGGAATCCGAAACAAAGTCCAGAAGCCCTTTTAGTTTTCCGATCATCTTTTTTCCTTAAAAAATATGTTTTAATTATTCTGTATCATATTTTCTTTTGGAAAAAAAGAAAACTTTTCCTTTTGAAAAAAATATGACTTTTAAGGGTCTTACTTCTTTTTTGTTTCAGGCATCGGGCGGAAAAAGAGTTGGATGGGCCTCTGTAGGAAATGATTGACAAAACAGGTGTTTTTTTCTATGATAAAAAAATAAAAAGCGCGTTTTTTTACCCTGAACACTGGATAGACGCGTTGAGGCGACAAATAGAGCTTCTTTTGCTTTTAAGGAGGACTGCTTTTGTTTTTGAAAGGTTTGTTTTGCGGTTTTTCGGCAGAAGCGCAGGAGGACAGAACGGGCGAATCTTTTTAATTAAAAAGGGTAAAAATCTGAAACGGAGGGAATATAACATGCCGGATTTTGAGGACGATTTTATGCGGGAAGTCAAAGCGTACGCAGATGAAATAACCATACCGCCTCTTCCTGTTTTGAACGATAAAAAGAAATTCTATTCTGACAAAGATGTTATCCGTTTTCTTTCCGGTATAGAAGAACAGATGGTTTATGTTCCGGGTTTTTGTCGTTCTTTTGTCAGAAAAGCGGTTGTCGCGGGAAATTTTCGGGAATTTAAAAAGCTGTATGAAAATTATAAAATGAAGCCAAAGCTTGAAAAGCTGATGGCGGAGGCGGCGGACGCCGTTATGCAGGCGGTTTATGACGATAGAACTTTGTCCGCCGATTGGTTGAGGTGGGACGAAATAAAAAAAGATGAAAAAGCCGTGAAAGCCTTATTTGAAAGGACCATCGGCTGCCTGTCCTCCAAAACCGGTGTTAAAACTTTTGATTTTGCTAAAGATAAACCCGTAACAATCCGCATGGAAAAGTCTTTGGATGGTCATGCCTATTATTCGGAAAAGGACAGGGCGATCGCCATTTCGTCGGAAAAGGTACAAAATTGGTCGGCGGATGCGGCTTTCGGAACGCTTATTCATGAGATGTGGCACGGGTACCAGCATGAGAAAGGAATGAATACGCTTTTGGACTTGAATTTCAAATATTATGTTTCAAGCTCGGAGCTTTTAGATATAGGCAGAAGTTTTGGGCCGGATGCGGACATAGCGCGTGGAGATTCTTCTTCGTTGGCGGGAGATTTTTACAATATTTACCGTACTCAGCCGGTGGAAAAAGAATCTTCTTTTTTTAACGACAGATTTGCCTTAAAAGAAACCTTAATTAAAAAAGAAGCGAAAAAAGATCTTCGCAGCGATGAGGTGGCAAAGCAGGCCGCCGCCTTCTTTACTCTTCTGGATAAAAACGGAAAGATGAAGACCGTTGCCTTTGAACGGCATATCGGCGGGAAAAACGATTTTGTCTTTCGTCATGCACCGGCAATCCGGGGTGAGAAAAACGGGCAAAAGCTTTTTGAAAACGCTTTTTCAGCTTTGAATGAAGAGTTGCGCGAGAAAAAAGGTGTCGTTTCTTTGGAACGAAAAGGCGATATTATTTATTTATCTTTCTCTCGGTGTAAAAATAAAGAAGCGGCTGCTTGTTTGAACCGCGCCGCTCAAAAGCTCAAACAAAGCCAAAATAATGCCTTAATTCAGAAAAGCCTTCTGTCCGGTCGGGCGGGTAAAGGGTAGCCTTTTTGTTTTTTAATAAAACGAAATGAACATTTCAAAAAGAACTGTCTTATAATAAAAAATTTTTTGCAATTCCTCTGTTTTTTTTGAGAAAAGGGCGAGGGCGGTCATAAAATTTTTGAGGTGGTTAAGAAGAGACCGGAATTTTTAGCAGAAAGTAAAATCGCGTGGCTGGCAAATATGGGGGCTGTGTTTTGGAAAATTTCTCTCTCGCCTGAGGAGGCAATTTTGGCGACTGAAGAAAAAAGAGTTTCGGAACACTGTCCTCTGTGATTTCGTTGATGTTTCGTTCTGTGAAAAATATTTCTGTGGGAATTTTCTAAAAAAGCGTCTGTTCCTTCCAAAAGGAAATATGTAAAAATAGAAGGGAAAAGTAGGTGCTTTTTCCCGTATTTTTATAAAATATCTTGCATCTTTTTATATTTTCGGTAAAAAGTAAGAACAGTAAATTATGGAACAATCCGGAAGGGAGCAAGTTGAAAGCTCGCCGGGCTAAAGGAAAGGGAGGAATAGGATGTCATACTTGTCTTGGCCGGAAATCTGGTCCGCTGTCGGCGGGTATTTCCTGGGGTCGCTTCCCTTCGGGTTGATTTTCGGCTTTTTGTTCGGGTTGGGGGATATCCGTAAAATAGGTTCCGGCAATATCGGAACAACCAATATGCTGAGAACCGGAAATAAAACCGCCGCTCTTTTGACTTTGGTTTTTGATTTGTCAAAGGCTGCCGTAGCAGCTCTTTTGGCGCAGGTTTTAACGGAAAGTCCTGTCTGCGGGCTTGTCGCCGGTACCTTCGCCGTCTTGGGGCATAATTTCCCTGTCTGGCTGAAATTTAAAGGGGGAAAGGGCGTGGCGTCCACTTTGGGAATGCTTTTGGCAACCTGTTTCCCCGTGGGAATTGTTTCCTGCCTTTTGTGGCTATTGTCGGCGTTTGTGTCCCGTTATTCGTCTTTGAGTGCTTTAATCTCTTTATCGGCGGCGCCGGTGGTTGCCTTTATGATGGGTTTTCCTAAAGAATACACGATTTGTTATGCCTTTTTGGCACTTTTATCCGTTATGCGTCATCATAGTAATATTGCCAGGCTTATTCGGGGAGAAGAAAGCAAAATACAGTTGAGGAAAAAATGAAACAGCTATCTGAAAAAGAAAAACTTGCCTGGCTCCGTCTGGCCAGGAGCGAAAATGTCGGACCGATGACTTTCCGCGACCTTTTAGCGCAATTCTGCTTGCCGTCCGAAGCTCTGAAGCAAATTAACGCCATGGCAAAACGCGGCGGTCGGAGCAGCCCTGTTCATATTACTTCCGAAAAAGAGGCAATGGCCGAATTGCAAAAGGCGGGAGAAATGAAAGCGCAACTGATTTTATCCTGTGAAGAACGTTATCCCGCCCGATTAAAGGCGATAGAGGATAAACCGCCTGTATTGGCTGTTAAAGGACATTTATCTTTGTTTAAAGAAAGAGCGGTGGCGATGGTCGGCACCCGTAACGCCAGCTTAAACGGCAAACAGATTGCCGCTCGCTTGTCAAAGGAATTAGCGCAGGAAGGTGTTGTCGTTGTTTCCGGTTTGGCGCGCGGAATTGATGCCGCGGCGCATGAAGGGGTTTTGTCTTTGGGCGAATCGCCGGCAATGACCATAGCCGTCGTGGGAACGGGGTTGGATGTCGTGTATCCGGCGGAGAATGAAAAGTTGGCAGAGAAATTGGGCTTAAGTGCTCTTATTGTTTCCGAATTCCCGTTTGGTACCAAACCGCATCCGACGAATTTTCCGAAGCGCAACCGGATTATTTCCGGTTTGAGCCAGGGGGTTGTCGTTGTGGAGGCGCAGGCTCGCTCAGGATCTTTAATTACGGCGCGCCTGGCTTTGGAACAGGGAAGGGATGTTTTCGCGGTTCCGGGTTCTCCCGCCGATCCCAGAAGCGAAGGAACAAACCGCCTTTTGAAACAAGGGGCGTTTTTGGTTGAAAGCGTGAAAGATATTCTGGATGAAATCGGCAACGAAAGGGCTTTGGAGTTTTCGGACACGATTGACGAGTCGGAATTTGAGGCGGAACCCTTGCGGATTGACGAAAAAATGCTGGACGAAGTGCGTGAAACGGTTTTGAAAAACCTGAGTGTCCAGACGACTTCCATCGATTCTCTGATTGAGGAGTGTTCTTTGCCGACTCCTTTGGTTAATGTGGTTCTTACGGAATTGGAACTGGCCGGCAGAATACAACGTTTCGCCGGTAATAAAGTTTCTTTAATTCCCATGATTTAGAGTTAGCCGGCGAATCTTCCCGATTCGGGTGCGGAATACCGAATGGGACCGGTTAAAAAAAGTCAAAAGGATTGTAAAGGCAGAAGAAAGGTAAAAAAGGAAAGAAGGCGGATTATGAAGCTTGTGATTGTGGAATCTCCTGCAAAAGCCAAGACGATTAACAAATATCTGGGGAGCGGCTATAAAGTGGTCGCTTCCTTCGGTCATATAAGGGATTTGCCCTCTAAAGAGGGGGCAGTCCTGCCCGAAAAAGATTTTGAAATGAGCTGGCATATTGAACCGAAGGCGGAAAAACATGTTAAGGAAATTATTTCTCTTCTGGCTCAGGCAGACGCTTTATATTTGGCGAGCGACCCGGACAGGGAGGGAGAAGCCATCGCCTGGCATGTAGTGCAGGAGCTGACTAAGCGCAAAAAGCTGAAGAATATTCCTGTTTACCGCGTGACTTTTAATGAAATTACCAAGCAAGCCGTTACGGAAGCGATGAAATCCCCTCGTCAGATAGACATGCCTTTGGTGGACGCGTATCTGGCAAGGAGGGCTTTGGATTACCTGGTGGGGTTTACTTTATCTCCGGTCTTGTGGCGCAAGCTGCCGGGCAGCCGTTCCGCCGGCCGGGTGCAGTCCGTGGCATTGCGCCTCATCTGCGAGCGTGAGAATGAAATAGAAGTTTTTAAGCCGCAGGAATATTGGACGGTTGACGCCGTTTTGAAAACTCAAAAAGAAGAGGAATTTGAAGCGCGCCTAACTCACCTGGACGGCAAAAAGCTGGATAAATTTACTTTAAATTCAAAGGAATTGGCCGAGTCGGCCGCTCAAAAAGTACTCCGGCAACAACTGCGGGTGTTGTCCGTTGAAAAGAAGCAGGAAAAACGCAATCCCGCGCCGGCGTTTACAACTTCCACCTTGCAGCAGGAGGCGTCGCGCAAACTTGGCTTTTCGGCGAAAAAGACAATGCGCCTGGCGCAAAGTTTGTATGAGGGTGTTTCTATTAAAGGGGAAACCGTCGGACTGATTACTTACATGAGAACGGACAGCACCGCTTTGTCTCAGGAAGCTATCGGGCAGATTCGTGCTCATATTTTGGAAAAGTACGGAAAGGCGTATTTACCCGACTCGCCCAGATATTATAAAAATCATGCCAAGAATGCGCAGGAAGCGCACGAGGCCATTCGCCCGACTTTAATGAGCCGCTCCCCTTCAGAAGTGGAAGGGTATCTGGAAAAGGACGAGGCCAAGCTGTATGCTTTGATTTTTAAAAGGGCTTTAGCCTGTCAGATGGCAAGCGCTTTGATTGACAAGGTTTCGGCGGATATAGGCGACGAGGCGAATGCCGTGCGTTTGCGCGCGACGGGGCAGAGCATCGCTTTTGCCGGATTTATCAAGGTGTACCAAGAGGGCGTTGATGAGAAAAGCGAACAGGAGCAGGAAGGAATGCTTCCTCCTCTTTCGGAAAAAGAGACGGTGGAGGCTTTGTCCGTGACGCCGAATCAGCATTTTACGGAACCGCCTCCCCGTTATTCCGAGGCCAGTCTTGTCAAAAAGTTGGAAGAGTTGGGTATCGGGCGGCCGTCCACTTATGCTTCCATCATTTCCGTTTTACAGGACAGGGAATATGTCACGCTTGTTTCAAAAAGGTTTGTCCCGTCCGAAAGAGGACGGCTCGTTACTCTGTTTTTGGAACAGTTTTTCAACCTGTATGTCCAATATGATTTTACCGCTCAGCTGGAGGATAAATTAGATGAAATCTCTTCCGGCAAGCGGGCATGGAAAGAGGTGATGGAGGACTTTTGGAAAAAGTTTGAAGTGACGGTTAAAGAGGCTTTGGATCTTAAAGGGGCGGAGGTCACCGAGAAACTGCAGGAAGTCTTGTCCGACACTTTGTTCCCGAATGAAGAGGAACGAATTTGTCCTCTTTGCCATGAAGGGAAAAAAGAGCTGAAAATCGGAAAATTCGGCGCTTTTATCGGCTGTTCCCGTTATCCAGACTGCAAGTATACGCATCCTTTGTGGCAAGACGGGGAAAAATCCGCCGCGCAGGGAGAGGCAAACGAGACTCTTCCGGCGGGAAAAGAGGGGGACGAGATTCCTTTGCCCGCTTCCGGTTCCGGTGAAAGAAAGTTGGGCGAAGACGACGCCGGTACGCCTGTTTTCTTGAAAAAAGGCCCTTACGGCTGGTATGTCCAGCTGGGCGAAGGGACGGACAAGGCAAAGGTCAAGAGGTCTTCTTTGCCCAAAACGCTTAAGCCGGAGTATGTGACTTTAGAACAGGCTTTAAAACTGGTCAGTCTGCCCAGAATCCTCGGCGTCATTGATAACGAGGAGGTTTTCGCCAATATCGGGCGTTTTGGTCCTTATGTCGGAAAAGGGAAGACTTTTGCCTCCGTCCGGTTGCCGGACAGTATTTTTGACATGACTTTGGAAAGGGCTTTGGATCTTTTGTCAAAAGGTAAAACCAAAGCGCCCGCGCAGGAGGTCGGTGTTTTTGAAGGGGAAAAAATCACTTTAAGCCAAGGGCGGTACGGCCCTTACTTGAAGTGCGGGAAAATTATCGCCGCTTTACCCAAGCAGATGAAGGAAGAAGGCCGTTTGCCGACGCAGGAAGAGGCTGTCAGCCTTATCAGTGCCAAAAAAGCGGTTTCCGGGGAAAAGGAAACCTTGCCGAAAGCAGCGGCGAAAACAAAGAAAAAAACGACAGATGAAAAGGCGGAGAAAAAAGTTGTTAAAAAAGCGGTGAAAAAAACAGCGCGTAAAGCCGCCGGCACAAAATAAAGAACAGCTAAAAAAGGATGGAACTCCGTCTTTTGCCGATGAAAATTATCTGGCATATGAAAAAACGGGAAGGAGTCGGAAAAGATATCTTCAATCGGATAAAGTCTTTTCAAAAATCTGCCTTCAGTGAATCATTTTAGCGGGTTTGAACTCTATATAGAGTCAGAGTATTGTATGGGCCGAGAATTTCATAGGGGAAACCGTTGTTCGGTACAAGTGGTTTTAAACGGTTTAAAAAACAATATTTTTAGGCGTGCTATATTTTTAACAGACTTTTCTTAAAAAACGGGAGAGGAAGGTCCGGTGGAAGATGGCCTTTTGCCAAAAGTTTTTTATGAGTTTTGTTTTGATTTCAGACCCTTTTGGTTCGTTAAGGTTTTGAATAGATGGATTGAAAGGCGGCAGAGGTTTCTGAGTTTTTTTAATGAAAAGGGGGCGTAAAAGACATTTTGCTTCAGTTTAAATAAAAAACCAGCGGATATGGGGGAAACAAGGTTTCCCTCTTTTTATATTTTTAGGAAGAAGGTGCTTGCCGACGCAGAAAGAGGCTGTCCCCCTTGTCAGAGGCAAAAAAGCGATCCCGCGACAAAAGAAATCTCTGCATTTTTCGCGGGTTTCATTCCTTTTATTTTTATTGATAAATTTCTTTGACTTTGATAAAAATAAGATACCGTCGGAAAAGAGATTTCCCCTTCATATCCCTTTTTGTCCGGCAATGACAAACGGATTTTTTTGTTTTTGTGTTTTCCCGTAAAGTTTTCAGTCTTTAAACCGGCGGCGCTTTGCGGAAGAAAGAATTGGATAAAAGGAAAGGATTTTTATTCGTTTGTTTTTATTTGGAAAATCGGCCGGAGGCGTATAAAATATAAAAAGCCGAAAGGCAAAACGGTAAAAAATTCTTTGTCTTAATTTAAGGAAAGGTTCGGTTAAAATGAAAGAAGTTCCTCTTCGCATGTCCGGTAAGGAGGTAAGCAACGTTTCCCTTTCGTCGGAAGGGAAAAAAGCGGATTCTTTCAGGAGGCCTTTAAAAGATATTTTTAAAAAGGAAACGGACACTTTGGATAAAAAACAGACAGAAGGACAGGAGGATTGGAACAACGCCGAAAAGGCGGCTTTTGTTTTACCGGCGGCAAAGCGTTTGTGGGTTGTTTCCTGTGTACAGGGGGACTACATTCGTCTGCGCCAACTACACCGAAAAATTGCTTCCCACTTTTTGTCTGGCGACGGGATTTTGTATTTAGGCAGTATTATCGGTGTCGGGAGGGAACCTGCGAAAACTTTGGAGGAAGCTCTTCTTTTTCGGCGGGGTTTGTTGTCTTTCGGCGGGGTGAAGTCTGAAGATATTTGCTTTTTGAAAGGTTCTCAAGAAGATTTACTTTTAAAAGCTTTACAGTTGCAATTTTGTTCAAACGCGGTTGAGGTTTTGGACTGGATGGTCAAACAAGGGCTGGGAACGACATTGTCTTCTTTCGGTGTTGATGTGAAAGAGGCATTTTCCGCCGCGGAAAAGGGAACGACGGCGTTGTCTTATTGGACGGCGGACTTGAAAAAAATGTTGCAAAAAAGGGATGGCGTCTTGCAATATTTGAGAAGTTTGAAAAACATGGCTGTCACAAGCGATAAAAAAGTTTTGTTTGTTCCCCGCGGCATTGATAAAACGAAAAGTCTGGAAAGGCAAGGGGAGGCTTTACGTTGGGGCGGGACCATCCCTTTTGAAAGCGATGCGCCGTTTTTGAATTTTGAAAAAGTCATTCGGACATTGCCGTCAAGGGGCGATTTCGGTCTTATTCAGTCGGAATATTACATGACTTTGGTTTCCGGCGGAGGATACGACGGTAAAATTAACGCTCTTCTTTTAAATGAAAAGCATGAAAAAGAGCTTTTTTTAGAAGCTTAAGCAAAAAAACAGAATTATTGCCTGTACAGGAGGGAGAACTCTTTCTTTGTCTTTTAAATTTTTTATTTTTCTTCCGTGAATGCCGCCCCACATTTTTCAGCGGATGGAAAAATTGTTTTGGCAAAAAATTTAAGAATGCTTGCGGCGGAAAAAGTCCTCAAAAGGCTCAAAAGAAAGTATCCTTCTTTGAAGTTACCGCAAGATTAAGTGTATGTTTCCGTTAGGTCTTGCCCTTGGCTTGAAATTGGCGTGACTTCTATTTTATCCAGGTGGTTGTGATTGACGGCAAGAATTTTAAAATGGAAACCGTAAAAAGAATACGCTTGTCCCGCTTGAGGAATCCTCTCCGCCTCATAGACAATGAGACCTGACAATGTGGAGGCGTTTTCGTCGGGAAGGTTCCAGTTGAACCGCCTGTTTAAATCTCTCAGGGATGTTTCCCCGTCAATGATGAGTGAGCCGTCTTTCTGTGGCTGGATTGGTTGTTTCGGAGGCGTCAGAGAATCGGTTTCGTCCTCAATGTCCCCGACAATTTCTTCTAAAACATCTTCTAAAGTTACAATGCCCTGAATAGCGCCGTATTCGTCAACAACGATGGAAAAATGTTCTTTTCTCTTTCTGAATGAATAGAGTTGGTTTAAAAGAGTCGTTGTTTCCAAAATAAACCAAGGAGGCGTCAAATGGTCCAAAATATGGAAAGAGGCTAAATCTCCCTGACAGGCGCTCGTCGCGCGCAAAAGCGCTTTGACATGCAAGACGCCGACAATGTTTTCAGGCCTGTCTTTCCAAACGGGAATCCGCGTAAACGGAGCATTGATGGCAAACTTTATCAACTCGTGGATTTCCATGTCGGCATTAACGGTGACGATATGGCTGCGGTGTATCATGATATCCCCGACAGTTACTTCGCTCAAGTCTAAGACATTGTTTAGCATTTTTTGTTCCTGCCGGATAGAAAGGCTTTTGGGAAGATTTATGGCTCCCCGCAATTCTATTCTTGCTTGGGATTCTTTAGATTCCACGGAACGCATGCCCAGAAAGTACATGGCTTTTCGGACAATCCAATTCAGAAAAATAACCAGAGGGGAAAAGATGCCTACTAAGAAAGACATAAACGGCGTAATGAACAAGGCAATCGGCGTTGCATTCCTCAATGCATACATTTTCGGCATGATTTCGCAGAAGATGAGAATGAAAAAGCTGACTCCTAAAGTCGCAATGGCCACTCCTTTCTGACCGAAAATTTCCAACAGAATAGCCGTTGAGATGGATGAAGCAGCAATATTGACAAGCGTGTTGCCGAATAACAAGGTTCCGATAAGCTTCTCTTGTGTTTTTAAAAGAGCATTGGTTGATTTTGCGCGTTTGCTGCCGTTTTTAGCCATCTCATGCAAAAGAGGGCGGGAGGCGGCCGTATATGCCGTTTCCGAACCGGAAAAGAAAAATGAAAAGAAAAAACAGAGGAAAAGAAGAATGAGAGATAAAGCC